>NZ_ALKH01000008.1:0-132910 GCF_000286475.1 Streptococcus sp. BS35b | reverse complement strand
CGGAGATCGCACGAATATAAAGCACTGAAACGTTACTGGAAACTCATCCAACAGGATAGCCGTAAACTCAGTGATAAACGATTTTATCGACCAACTTTTCGGTCACACTTGACCAATAAAGAGGTTCTAGAAAAGATACTTGCCTACTCTCAAGAACTTAGACAGCACTATAATCTCTATCAACTCCTACTCTTTCATTTTCAAGAGAAACAAACAGACCATTTCTTTAGTCTTATTGACGAAACAGTTTCTTCTGTAAATCCTATTTTTCAAACTGTTTTCAAGACCTTTTCGAAAGATAAAGACAAGATCATGAATGCACTGGAACTTCCCTACTCAAACGCAAAACTAGAGGCTACCAATAACCTTATCAAAGTCATCAAGCGAAATGCTTTTGGCTTCCGGAACTTTGACAACTTTAAAACTAGAATTCTCATTGCTTTGAACATCAAAAAGGAGAGAAGCAATTTGCTCCTCTCCAGGTTGTAACTTTTCATCAGCCCACTACAGTTGACAAAGAGCCCACTGTTTATTTGCTGATCATTAATTGTATAACAATTACGATAAATCTTCGCTTTCTTCTTGTTTTTTACTATAAATGAGATTAAATAAATCTCTTTTTAAGCTGTCTAACTGCTAAGGTATAGAAGATAAAAATATAAGCACTATTGACAACTAAGAAAAGGATAAATTCAGATAAGGTAAAAGGGACTAAGGAACGAGCTCGATCACCAACAGCAATCTGAGCATAAGGGAAAATTCTAAAAAGACCTTGTCCAATAAAGAGGGTCATAAGTCCTGCCATAGCCAAAATAGCTGATATAAGAATAGGCACTGCGAAATTTTTTAAGCGAATACTAAGAAAAATTTGAATGGTGACAATAGTAATGGTTGCTAGCCAACCTGTGATAGACCAAAGCAAAAAGTCCAGTAGATAATTTGCAAAAGGTACCTTCAAAACCAAAGCGCTAATAATATAAAAGAGAAGAACTATCAGTTGACTAATAGCCATGACTAGTGACAAGCTGGTGATTTTTGATAAAATGATACGATTGGCTTTAACCGGAATACTTAATAAGCGCTGCCAGTTTTTATTGCTTTCCTCGAATTGACAACTGATGGAACAGATAATCCCGATCAGAATAGGAGTAAATATATGCGAGGAATAGAAAACTGTTTGTCCCCAAAGGACGTGAGCTTGTGTACCATCTAGGAGCACCTCTCGATTGAGAGCGTAAATCATTGCTCCCAATAAGGACCCAATAAGGTTAAAGAAGATTAGCGTTATCGGAATAGCACTTTTTTTGATTTTTTTAAATTCAAAAATAATCATAATAGATCCGCCTTTCCAATGAGTTTTTTACTGACAAAGATGCTTAAAAAAATGATAAGCAATAATGTGACTAATTTAAAGGGATAAGAATTATCATATTGAAAAAGATAAGTGTTAGTTCCAGCCACCCGTTTAGCGATTCCCATCATAGAGAAATATTGCCAAGGAATGAAAATACGAATAGGAAATGGTAACGCACCGATACCTACAAATGACAGGAAGGAACCAATTAAGCCTGTTACCACTGTCACACTTGGCTTTGGATAGATAAAAGCTAAGCAAAGATGTAAACAAGACAGAAAGAGACAAACCAAAAAAGTTGTGGACAAAAAGAGACTCAATGAAACAAGTGTCACACTGACCTGCATGCCTTGAATAATAAATTTCAGAAAAATCGTTTGAATCAAACTGACAACAAAGGCAAAAATAGCCATCACAGTCAATTTAGCCTTAAAAAGTTGCCAAGGACTTTCGTTACTGGTTTGCAAGAGTTTAAAAGTTTTGCCTAGATGTTCCAATTCCAGTAGTCTAGACGCTAAAACTGCAATGAAAAGTGGCAAAATAACATCATTCAAGTAAGTCATGGTATAAATGGCATTATAGGCCTCATGCGTTTTAGGTAATTCATATTTGATAACAACGCCACTCCAAATCAGGCCCACTGCTACAATAGCAATCAAAGATAGCAAGAAAGACCGTCTTTTTAGTTTGATAAATTCTAATTGTAAATTTAGCATTACAAAACACTTCCTTCCCGTCCTGTCATATCAAGGAAAACATCTTCCAGCGATCGACGAATCATACGAACTTGATAAATATCAACATCATTTTCAACTAAGAGTCGAATAGCAGTGGCTATATTAACTTTATTGTTATCGTTGATAATCAATTTTTTGTCATCATCCAAATTAAAACCATTGAACATTAGTATTCTTTTAGCAGTTACATCATCACTGGTCTCAAACAGATATTTTTCATCTTCTTCAAGGTCAGATAGGTGGCCTTCAAAAAGTAATTGACCATGATTGATAATACCAACAGTTGTAGCCATCTGTTCAATTTCTGAAAGAATATGGCTAGAAACGATGATAGTCATATCATATTTTTGTGGCAAGGACTTGATGAGCTCACGAATTTCTTGAATACCGGCAGGGTCTAAACCATTAGTTGGCTCATCCAAAATCAGTAATTTAGGAAATTTAACAATGGCTAGTGCAATTCCTAGACGTTGTTTCATGCCTAGTGAATAGTTTTTAACTAGCTTGTCTTTTTGATCGAAAAGTTTGACAATCTTTAAAACTTCATCAATATTTCTTTTTGGTAATTTAAGCAATTTTTGGATAATTTCAAGATTTTCATAGCCGGTCAAATTAGCATAGTAAGAGGGCTCTTCAATGAGAGAACCTACATTTGAGAGGAGTGATATTTGATTGCTGTTAAAGGTTTTTCCAAAGAGCTTAATGGAACCGTGGCTTGGTTGCAACAATCCTAAAAGCATTTTCATAGCAGTACTCTTACCAGCACCATTTGGTCCCAAAAAACCATAAATTTCATTTTTTCTAATATGAATAGAGAGCTGATTAACGGCTACTTCACCTGAAAAATCCTTACTTAATTGGTTGGTTTCAACGATATAATTGTTCATTTGTTTTCTCCTTTAAAAATCTTAGAGTGATGTTATATCCTTTCGCTATTTTCATTATAATGAACCTCCTTTATTTTAACCTGTTCATTACCTTAATTCTTCCTTAATTTTTACTTTAAAGTCCTTGACCAAGGAAGCAATGTGTTATACTAGTCTTGTTGAGGTAATAGTATGAATTATAAAGAAAAGAAGATCTTAATTTTAGACGATAACCCAGAAATTTTAGAAATAGTGCAAGAATCATTGAGCATTGCTGGGTTTAGCAATCTAACAAGTGTACAATCACAAAAAGAAGCTTTGGAGCAATTTGAAGAAAAATCTTTTGATTTAGTTATTTTAGACATTATGCTGCCTGAAGGATCAGGATTTGAAGTTTTAAAGGGCATCCGTAAGACTTCAATGGTTCCTGTTTTGTTTTTGTCGGCAATCTCCGATATAGAAAAACAATATCAGGGCTTTGAGCTAGGGGCAGATGACTATATTATCAAGCCTTTCCGTCCAAGAGATTTGGAGTTGCGTATTCTTTCCATCTTAAAAAGAGCCTATCCCGAAAAGGAAGATACCCTTGTTTTGCCTGCTTGCCAGGTGCATTTTAGCCAAGCCTTGATTACCAAAGGAAAACTAGAGATTCAGCTGACGGCTAAGGAATACAGTATTCTTAAGGTCTTATATGATAATAAGAATCGCATTGTTACTTTTGACCAACTCTTAGAAAAAGTCTGGGGATTACAATACCAAGGCTATGATAATACCCTAATGGCTCATATTCGTAAGATTCGACAAAAGATTGAAGCCAATCCTTCTAAACCAGAAAGCTTAATAACGGTTAAAGGTTTGGGTTACAAACTAAAGGTGAATTAAATGGATACCGTTAAATTTTTTACTAAGTTATTAACCAGGTATGTTCTATTAATCTTGGCTTTAATCATAGGACTTGTTTTTGTTTATGGTTTGGTTTTCTCAGCCTATTTTAGTTTCTATGGAAAGGAAAAACCGGAACTACTTTACACTAAAATCGCTCAATCGAGTCAAGAGAATAATTTCAATTTTGATAAAAGCAGCAAAATTGAAATGGATAAACAAAATACTTGGGCTATGGTACTGAATCAAGATGGCAATATTGTCCAATCTTATCATTTACCTAAAGGACTCAAAAGGCATTATACGAATGCTGATATGGTTAAATTTTCACGTTGGTATTTAGAAGATTACCCTGTTTTCTCCTATGTACGTGGTCAGCAAATTTTAGTTTTGGGCTATCCTAAAAAGCATTCCTTAGCAAAATTTAATTTCTATGCTAATACGCAATTTATTAGGAATTTTCTCAGTTTGGGACTTGTTTTCTTGGGTATTATTCTTTTACTTATTTTTATTCTTTTGAGCCGATCAAAGTTGCGTATTAAAAAGGAGATGGAGCCGATTATTACTGCTGTCACTTCTTTATCTCAAGGTCAAAATATCGTTCTTAAAGAAAAGGGAAATTTCTCTGAAATTAAGACGGCTCTCAATGAGACATCTCATATTTTGGAAGAAAGCAACACGATGAAAGAGCAATGGATTAGAGGGGTCAGTCATGATTTACGCAATCCTCTTATGCTCATATCAGGTTATAACAGTCAGTTAGAGCAGCAATATGGCAAAGGAAAGCAGACAGAGGAAATTGAAAATCAGATTCAAACTATGAAAGAAATGATTTCTAATCTCAATATGAGCTACTTATTGGATAACCAAAAGCGTCACTCCGAATTTTCCAATCTTGATTTGGTTACTGTCCTACGAACAGTAATTGCCGATATATTGAATAATTATGAAACAATTACACTTCATTTTGATTTGCCTGCCGAGACAGTGTTGGTAAAAGGAGAGGTAACTTTATTAGCAAGAGCTTTTAGAAATCTCTTGCTTAATAGTATTATGCACAGCGGCTCTAACCAGATTGATCTGACTTATCAATTATCTGATAATAAAGTGCTCATCGTCATTGCGGATCAAGGAGATATTACAGCTCAAAAAATTACTGAGCTAAATCAAAAATCAACTAATTATGAATCACATGGTATGGGAACAGTTATCACCAAACAAATTATTAAATTACATCAAGGTGAAATTGTTTTTTTAGACAATCATCCAGGCTTAAAAGTCACCATTTCTTTACCTTTAGTAAAGGAATAATGACCTGCCCCTAAGAACAAGCTTACACTTAGAAAACTAACCATTTGGAGCATTGCGACACATTATTTATCTTCTAAATATTTCTAAATGCTATTTTTGGGGCAAAGTATTCTTTCGTCTAATCATCGTAAATTTTTGATAAATAAGTAGCAATACTATTCTATTTATCAAAAATTTTTCTGTTATACGCAAAAAAAGAGTGAACAAATAAAGTTGCACCCTTTTACTGTTAAAATGTTTTGTCAACAACTATATACGAATTACACTAAAAACGCTTTAGATACTGTCAATAATTATGTGTAAACACTCAAGTAGAGTTATGGAGTGCTAATCAAATAAGCTTTCAAGTGTGTCAGAACATTGACCAAACCCTTTATGGATTCGTTGACTTTGCTTGAAATTATAATCTTCAAACAAAGTAACTAAGTAACGGTCCAGGGCTTCTTCGTTAGGAAAAAGAACCTTCTTTTTCGTTTGACGTTTAATTTCTTTGTTGAGAGACTCAATGAGCTTTGTCGAATAAATGCTGTGCCAAATTTGGTAGGGAAACTAGAAAAAAGTTAAAAGATTATCCGTATTCTCCAGACTTTCTATGACTTTCCTATACTTTGGCTTCCATTCAGCGATAAAGTTCTCTAAAGCTTGTACTGCCATTTCTAAATTTTCAGCACGATAAATCGTTTTTAATTACCCTAGATTAACCACTCGATTAGATCGTTTCACCTTACTAGCCCTTTTCATCAACCCACTACAGTTGACAAAGAGCCTGTAAGCCATCGTCTTTCTCTCTTTCTTACAATTAAGTAACTCTTTACTATCATTTATAACATTTTTTCAACTAGTTGGAAACCAGAAGCAAAAACAAAAAGCCTAGGAATCCTAGGCTTTCTGTTTATAGATTATTTTCCAAGGTAGTATTCTTTTACGACGTTCAATTTTTCGTCGAATTCGAATACCAATGGTGGGAAGTTAGGGATTTCTACACCCATGATTTCATCATCTGACAAGTGTTTGATGTGTTTTACAAGGGCACGGATTGAGTTACCGTGAGCACCTACGAATACGTTTTTACCATCTTTAAGCGCTGGAGCGATTTTATCTTCCCAGAATGGAAGGGCACGTTCCAAAGTCACTTTCAAGTTTTCAGCATCTGGAATGACTGAGTCGTCAAGTGAAGCGTAACGACGGTCAGTGTGAGCTGAGTATTCGTCATCATGAGGCATTGCAGGAGGCAATACATCGTATGAACGACGCCAGATGTGAACTTGCTCATCACCAAATTGTTCAGCAGCTTCAGCTTTGTTTTTACCAGTCAAACCACCATAGTGACGTTCGTTCAAGCGCCATGATTTTTCAACTGGAACCCAAAGTTGGTCAGCAGCTTCAAGAGCCAAGTTTGTTGTTTTGATCGCACGTTTCAATACTGAAGTGTAAGCTTGGTCAAATTCGATACCAGCTTCTTTGATCAATTTACCAGCGTCAATCGCTTGTTGTGTTCCTTTATCAGACAAATCAACATCAGCCCAACCAGTGAAAAGGTTAGCTTTGTTCCATTCAGACTCACCGTGGCGAGCAAAAACCAATTTTACCATTAGATGGATTCTCCTTTTATTTTTCGAGGTTTCCCTCGTTTATCTATTCTATTTTACACAATTTTTCACAAAAAAGCTAGTTAAAATCAACTAAAAAGAGAAGAGCTTATCAGTCTTCTCTTTATCACACTATCATAATTGTTCTCGATAGACGATGAAATAGTCCCGTCCAAATAATTGGAAAACTACTACTCTTCAATTACAAATTTTTTCAATGTTCCAAAGTAAAGTGAACCACCAATAATGGTTAGAATTCCACCTACCCATCCCAAAAATGGAATCAAGCCGACCGCACCACCTACAATGAGCAAGACAGAAGGTGCATTCGTAACACGTTCATCATCTTTATAATAAACAATAGCCACAATTCCCAATACTAAAACAGCAATTTTAACCAATGACAAAATAATTGAGAGCCCTGTCAATGTCCCAAACGTTACATCTGCGTCTTCAGTTGCCGCAGCAGCTCCAATAGCCATGATAAACATGATGGCTGGCGCTAAAAGCAATACAATTCCTGAAATAAGACCAAAAATAGCGTTAACACGAGCAAGTGTATTTGTTTTCATAATAATCTCCTTAAAATTTTTATAGGTATTATTCTATCATAATTTATCTAAAAATTAAACAATCTTATAAAATTTTATAATAAATATTGATTTTCAAAAAATAATTTTAAGTTCTACAGTCTCTTTATAATTAGTAGAAATATAAAATTATGAGAAAACTGAATAGTTGATTATGTTAATTATCTACACGGACAGGCCAGGAAGAACTTCATTTGAGGAAATGGACTAGTAAATTTTCCCATGATAAAACGCATAATATCAAGGTACTTGAACTCTTGATATTATGCGTTTTTATGATTTTAGTGACCTTTCTCAGTCTATTCTGATTATTTCGCTTCAAATCCTTCTGCGACTGCATCTGCAAAGTTTTCTTCTACGATACTTGCACAGTGGTCACAGATAACTGCATTGTAGCTACGTTCAGCAGTAGTTGGATCGATACGACGGCAGCGGTCACATACTTCACCTGCAGCGCGTTCAACTGTGAAGGCTACATCCTCAAAGCTAACTGCGCCTTCTGGAGCTGGTCCTTCTGCAATAGTCAATTCTGACACGATCAAAAGTTGAGCTACATTGCTATCCAATGCTCCAAGAAGAGTTTTCACGACTTCATTTGGATAAACTGTCAAGTGGGCTTCAAGTGATTTACCGATTACTTTTGCATTACGAGCTGCTTCCAAGGCTTTTTGAGCCTGTCCGCGGAAGTCCATGAAGGCTACCCATGTATCCAAGATTTCTTCTTGGTTGGCAAAAGTTTCAGCTTCTGGTAATTCTGACAATTGAACGAATTCCTCTGCTTCAAACTCAAGATATGACCAGATTTCTTCCGCAGTGTGAGGCAGAATTGGTGTCAAGAGTTTGGTGATTTTCACAAGAATGTCATAGAAGACAGTCTGCATTTGACGGCGTTCGAGTGATTTGGCACCTTCGATGTAAACAACGTCTTTAGCGAAATCAAGGTAGAAGGCTGACAAATCAACGTTGATGAAGTTCACCAAGGCCTTGTAGATTGTCAAGAATTCAAAGTTGGCATAAGCATCACGAATCGTTTTCACAAGCTGGTTAAAGCGAATGGTCATGTACTTGTCAACAGAACGAAGCTCATCGTAAGCTACTGCGTCTTGAGCTAGGTTAAAGTCAGATGTATTGGCAATCAAGAAACGAAGAGTGTTACGGATCTTACGGTAAGTTTCAGAGACTTGGCTCAAGATATCCATAGAGATACGCACGTCGTTGCTTGAGTCCACACTTGTTACCCAGAGACGCAAGATTTCCGCACCAAATTGTTTTTCAACATCACTTGGAGCAATGGTATTTCCAAGAGATTTAGACATCTTCTCACCTTTACCATCAAGGGCAAAACCTTGTGACAAGATTTGTTTATATGGAGCAACGCCATGGTTAGCAACAGATGTGATAAGTGATGAGTTGAACCAACCACGGTACTGGTCAGAACCTTCAAGGTATAGATCTGCTGGATATTTGAGTTCTGGACGGTTGACCACCACTCCATTCCATGATGAACCTGAGTCAAACCATACGTCCATAATGTCTGTTTCTTTTTTGAATTCTCCATTTGGTGAACCTGGATGGGTGAATCCTTCTGGCAAGAGATCCTTAGCATCACGTTCCCACCAGATGATAGAACCGTGTTCCTCAAATAGTTGAGCCACGTGCTCAATCGTTTCAGCTGTCATGATTGGCGTTCCGTCTTCAGCATAGAAGATAGGAAGCGGAACACCCCAAGCACGTTGACGAGAGATGACCCAGTCGCCACGGTCGCGAATCATGTTGTAAAGACGCACTTTCCCCCATTCTGAGTGGAACTTCACTTTTTCAATTTCGTCCAAGATTTCTTGGCGGAATTTAGATACAGAGGCAAACCATTGTGGAACTGCACGCCAGATGATTGGCTTCTTAGTCCGCCAGTCAAATGGGTATGAGTGGGAGATTTCTTCTTGAGCAAGGAGTAAATCACCCAGTTTTTCGATAACAGTCGGCACAACCTTGTCATAGAACTGACCCGCAAATTCAGGACCAGCATTTTCCATCATAATACCGCGTTCGTTAACTGTTACAGCAACTTCAAGGCCGTTGGCAACACCGACATTGTAGTCGTCCTCACCAAAACCAGGGGCTGTATGGACAATACCAGTACCAGAGTCAGTCGTAACATGGTCACCAAGGATTACCAACTCATCTACAGCCATATCCCATGGGTGGACTGTTACGATGTGATTCAATTCTTGACCACGGTAGGTTGCCAAGACTTGCACATCCACCCAGCCAAATTTCTCAGAAAGACTATTCAGTAATTCTGAAGCAACCACAAACTTACGCTCTTCACCAGCTGGTTGTACCAATACATAATCAATATCTGCTCCAACTGTCAATCCACGAGAAGCTGTGATAGTGAATGGAGTTGTTGTCCATACGACGATATAAGTATCTGTATCTAGGACACCTTTGCCATCTTTGACACGGTTAGCATAGTAAAGGGAAGTTGAAAGCAAGTCATGGTATTCAATTTCCGCTTCTGCAAGAGCTGACTCAGATGACCATGACCAGTAAACCGGCTTGGCACCACGATAGATATAGCCCTTCTTAGCCATTTCACCAAAGACACGGATTTGAGCTGCTTCATAGTCCGGGGTCAAGGTCACATAAGGGTTTTCCCAGTCACCAGAAACACCCAAACGTTTAAAGTCTTCACGTTGTTTATCAACTTGAGAAAGAGCATACTCGCGGCAAAGTTTCAAGTACTCAACCAAGTCCATTTCTTTACGTTTCACGCCTTGTTTTGCCAAGACTTGCTCGATTGGCAGACCATGAGTATCCCAACCAGGAATATAAGGTGCGTAAAATCCTGACATAGACTTAGAACGAACAATAATATCTTTGGAAATCTTATTCATGGCATGTCCAACGTGGATATTTCCGTTTGCATACGGAGGTCCATCATGCAAGGTGAAATGCGGTTTTCCTTGGTTCAATTCTTGACGACGTTGGTAAAGTTTTGCTTCTTCCCATTCTTTTTGCCAAACTGGTTCTTTGGTTGGAAGACCAGCACGCATTGGAAAATCTGTTTTCCCTAGATTGAGGGTTTCTTTAAGTTTCATGGTATCTCCTTTATAAATATTAACAAATTAAAAACCACGACTTCCAAAAAGGACGAAAATCGTGGTACCACCTTTGTTCGAAAAAAGACAGTGTCTCTTTTCCTCTTTTCCCGTAACGTGGGGAACGTCCAGTCTTACTGTTTTCAGACTGGATTTGTTGAGAGGATAATCTAACGAATAGGGATTGCAGGGCTCACACCATCTCCTGCTCGCTGAAAATATAGTTGGTTAGATTTTGTTCTCACATTTACTTTTATAGTATAAGAACAGATTCTTTGTTTGCATCGTCCTCAGTTGCTGCAGTAGCCTCTACCTCAACTGGCTCTTCATGTTGTTCACTTTCATCTGTATGTTGATTTTGTTGAGCTTCAAACTCAGCTAATTCTTTGTTGCCAGCCTCGATACGAGCTTGCAATTCAGCAACCTCTTCTGGTGTGAATTGACGAGTCATATCAATTGGCTCTTCCTCTGGTTGAGAAGGAATAGTTTCACCAAGAACTTCACCCACCACTTCTTTAAAGGCTTCATCGCTTGTTTGAAGATACGTTGCTGTTGGGCGAAGAATGTCCTCCCAATCTGATGACTCAACAATAGCCAATTGACTTTCAATCGTAGACTTGAGGCGTTGATGGAATACACGACTCTTGTTCTTCAACTCTTCTGTCTCAACAGCCACTTTCTTAGCGTTATCTGTTGCCTGACGGAGAATTTCATTTGCCTTGTATTTTGCTTCTTCTAGCAAACGCTGAGCGTCTTGTTCAGCTTGTTGAATAATATTGTTCGAACGTTCTTGAGCAGCCTGTTTGACACGCTCCGCAGTATCTTGAGCAATCAAAACTGACTGACTCAAGGAATCTTTCATCTCATCAAAGTAAGACAAACGTTCTTCCAAACTCTTGATGTGTGTTTCTTTGTCGTGATTACTACGAACCAAATCTTCATAGTCACGAACAACGATATCAAGAAATTCATCTACTTCTTCTGGGTCAAAACCTCTAAATCTTGTACCAAAGGTTTTATCTTTAATTTCTAACGATGTAATTGGCATACTTTTCCTCACTTACTTAATAATAATTGAATGCTTAATTTTATCTTGTCTTTTTTTGTCTGTCCATTGTCTTTGACAACTTTTAGACGGCCAAACTTTCTCACACTGATCAAATCTCCAACGGCAACCTGGTAATCAGATTTTTCAACCAGATGATAGTTTACTTGGACAGATTTTTTCTCAATCAGTTGACTAGTTTGATTTCTAGATAATTTCAAGGCACTTGATAAGAGGGCATCCAATCGAAAACTCGAAACTAAAATTTCTCGTTCTCTAAAGTCAATTTTAGATATAATCCTATCGGTAAAAGGACGTTCCTCCAGCGATACAGGAAGTCTGCCAATCCTTCTTATCCCATCCTGAAAAAGAGGAATAAAATCACGATTGACAAAAATCTGTGCTCTCTTTTCATCTACCAAGATATCACCAAATAATTTACGGTCAATTCCTAGCTGGTTGATGATTGTTCCCAATATTTTCCCATGACTCAGTTGTTCAAATTTGCTCGGATAACAAATTTCTAACAAGGTCATTTCAAAATCTGATATTTCCGGTTCAAAGTAATCTGGATAGAGAAGAACACGAACCGACTCCGTCGGAAGAAAATCACCACTACTTTGGCAACCCAGTCCATATGTCCCAGCAAGAACCCTTAAGATCTGTTCCTGATGGGGATTGATAAAAGGTGTAAGCACTGGCGCATATGTATCTTCTACCCGCCTTATCCACTCTATTCCCTTGTCAATAAAGGGAATATCATCTTGGGAAAAATGCTGATAAATGGCTCGATTTACTGTCATAGTAATAGGACTAGTCGTGTTAAGATATTTCCAAGAAACTGGATTAGAATCAGCGCGACCCAAACCGTAAAATCAAGACCAGCAAATTGTAAATTGAGCTTACGAAGTGGCTCGATAACTGGACGAGCAAGTCTGATAACTAAGCGGCCTAGTTGACTTTCATAGGCATTTGGAAACCATGAAAGAAGAGCAAATGCAACGAGAATGATGGAGTAAATGCTAACCGCATTTTGGATTAAACGGATTAAGAAAATCATTATCTTGCTCTATTTCGTTTAATATCAAAGTCGAACTCGGCACCTTGTGATTCATCTGGAAGTTTGATATCTTCAATATTCACGATAACGTTGACAGGCGTCAATAGATACATCGTACTCGCAACCTTTTTCATATTTCCAGCCAAGACGTGACGAGCTCCATCCAAGTAATCAAGACAGCGACGCGCTTGTACTTCTGTCATGTATTGGAAATCAATCAAGATACTTTCATTTCCAGTTAACAAATCAACAATCTCAGTTGCATCCTCATACTTTCTTGGATAACGAACATCAATCGTCACTTTCTCATCTGAGTGATGGTGTTGCTTTGCCAACTCTTGTTGACGAGCATGAAGGCGAGTAATATTCGCATCTTTTACTGATCCCGGCTGAGCAGATGCTGGTAATTCTTTTGAAGATGAGATGGTTGGGCTAACTGTTTCCTCTTGTTGAGTCTGGTAGTTAGTCACGTCTTCTCCATCTTCTGTAAAATAATCTATAAATTTATCGAATCTATCTTTTAAAGACATAGCTCTCTCCTATTTAAAAAATGCTGTACCGATTCGAACAAAGGTCGAGCCGAACTGAATCGCTTCTTTAAAGTCACGACTCATTCCCATGCTTAGCTCTGTCATCGGCATATTAGGGATTTGTTTTTCTCTAATTTCTGCTTGCAGAGCCTGCGTATCCTTGAAAATTTCTTTCAATTCATCACTGTCTGCCTCAAAAGGAGCCATGGTCATTAAACCAACATACTCAATCTGATCTAACTTAGCCAATTCTGGCAAAAGTTCTAGCAATTCTTCTTTTGAAAACCCATGCTTGCTTTCTTCCCCAGAAATATTAACCTGCAAGAAACACTTGATAACATGATCTGTTCTCTTTTGAATTTCCTGGGCTAATTTTAGAGAGTCTAAAGCATGAAAGTAATCCACATATGGGATTACTTCTTTTACTTTCCGTCTCTGTAGTGTTCCTATTAAATGCCAAGTGACCGGGTAATCTTTCAAGGCCTGATATTTTTCTAAAAATTTATCAACCCGATTTTCACCGATATGATGGATGCCAAGCGGAAGCAAGGCTTCCGCTGTTTGTACATCTACATATTTTGTCACTGCGATTACTGAAACAGCATCTAGATTACGGTTGGCTTTTTGACTAGCATCAGCAATTTGCTGAAAAACTAATTCAGTATTTTTTTTCAAATTCATTGATTAACGATTTTTGAAGAATGGAGGTGTATCCAATTCATCCTCATCTTGTGAAACTGGTGTTTCAAAGCGTTCAACTGGTGAAACAACGGGATCTGTTTGGCGAACAATTGACTCACGGCGCAAGTCCCAATCTCCAAAAGCAGATGCTTGGTTGGTTTCAAAGCGACGCGGACTTGATTTAGGCAGTTCTGCTGTCTCTTCCAAGTCGAATTGACGGTCAAATGTGTGTGCTTGTGGAGTTTTAGTTGATGGTCGACCAACTGGTTGGTTGGTAGCAGACCCGACTACTTTTTCTAGTCGTTCTTGACGAACACCTGTCGCTACAACAGTCACACGGATTTCATCCTTCATGCTTTCGTCGATAGATGTTCCAAGCCAGATGTTTACACCTTTACCAGCTGCTTGATTGACAATTTCTGAAGCTTCTTCTGCTTCAATCAAAGTTAAATCAAGACCACCAGTAACGTTGACAATCACATCTTCGGCACCATCGATAGTTGTTTCAAGAAGTGGAGAGTAAATCGCTTTACGAGCTGCTTCAACAACGCGCTCTTCACCACTACCAATACCGATACCCATAAGGGCATTCCCTTTGTTTGCCATTACAGTCTTCACGTCAGCAAAGTCAAGGTTAATCAATCCTGGGTTCGTGATCAAGTCAGTGATCCCTTGAACACCTTGACGAAGAACGTTATCTGCTTCACTAAGAGCTTCAAGAAGCGGTGTTTTCTTGTCAACAATTTCAAGCAAGTTGTTGTTAGAGATAATCAACAAAGTATCAACATGCTCGCGAAGTTCATTGATTCCTTCTACAGCGTACTGACCACGTTTGCTTCCTTCAAATCCGAAAGGACGTGTCACGACACCAACTGTAAGAGCACCAAGATCTTTAGCGATACGTGCAATAACAGGGGCAGCACCTGTACCAGATCCACCACCCATACCAGCAGTGATGAAGACCATGTCTGCACCGCTGATTGCTTCCGTCAAAGCTTCTTCGCTCTCCTCTGCAGCTTTACGTCCAACTTCTGGACGACCTCCAGCACCCAAACCACGAGTCAATTTTGGACCAAGTTGGATAACGGTTTCTGCTTTCGTACTGCTAAGGGCTTGTACATCAGTGTTGGCTGCGATAAATTCTACACCAGCAACACCTTCGTCAACCATGCGGTTGATGGCGTTACCACCACCACCACCGACACCAATTACCTTAATAACTGCGCCTTGAGCTGCTGCTGTATCAAATGAAAATGTCATAATTTCTTATCCTCTTTTATTCATCAAACATGCTTCCGATTAAACCACGGAAACGTTCTGTTAGCTTCGGTTTACTTTGAGAACTTGCTTGGAATTCTTCCTTGGGAGCAACTGGAGCTTCCTGTACAGTTTCAACTGGAGTTGTCTGTGTTGGGCTTGGTTGCGCCACAGGATTCAAACGTTGATTTGGAATGCCAAAGTTGATTGGTTTTTGACGAAGAAATTCATCTCCTTTAACTGCTTTTTGAGCAAGAAGATTGACTTCAGTCAATTTACCAGCAAACTCAGATAAACTAATCACGTGAGCAAATGCAGGGTTGCGAATTCCAACTTGATTTGGTACATAGAGTTTTACTCGAACACCAAATACTTCTTGGGCTAATTCAACAACGCCCGGCAAAATTGCATTTCCACCGATAAGGACGATACCTCCTGGCAAATCCAACAAGTGTCTTCTTTCCAACTCTTGTTTGATTTGGTCAAAGATATGTTTGATACGTGCTGAGATAATTTCTGCTAAGTAGCTCTCTGTCACTTCAACAGGCTCTACTTCGCCAATTACTTCAACTTGGAAAGTTTCGTTACTTGCTAGCGGAACATAAGCTTCACCATAGTTCAGTTTCAAACTTTCCGCAATCTTTTGAGATGTTTTCAAGACTTTAGAGATGTCTTTTGTAACGTAATCTCCACCTTCTTGGTAGATGTTGGTAAATTGCAATTCTTGATTGCGGATAGTCGCTACAGTAGTCTGACCTCCACCCATGTCAATGACAGTCGCACCAAATTCACGTTCGCCTTCATTGAGAACTGAGTTTACAATCGCCAAAGGTGAAATAATCACATTATCAACCTGGATACCTACACGTTCGACTGTCTTGCGAAGATTATGTAGAATCGTACGAGGACCTGTGTAAAGCAGACCACGCATTTCCAAGCGAACACCCATCATACCACGAGGGTCACGGATTCCTTGGAAACCATCCACGATGAATTCTTCTGGAATAAAAGTAATCACTTCACGATCAGGAGTCATGCTCTTTGTCAAAGCTGACTTAACAACATCTTCAACATCCTGATCTGTGATTTCTTTTGTATCCGACGTAACAGGAATCATTCCTTGTGTTGGTTCGACCTGCAGAAGATTTGCTGGAAGACCAACGTTGACAGACTTGATAGAAATGCCTGCTTTCTCTTCTGCCTGTGTGATTGCGGATTTGATTGCTGAAGCAGCTGCTTCAATATCAACAATAATTCCGTCTTTTACACCTTTACTTTTGGCATTACTAACACCAATTACATTTACTTCGCCATCTCTATGCTCCGCAACTAACACCTTAATGGAGCTAGTTCCGATATCTAAGCCTGTAAAAAAACCATCTCTAGTCATTACATCGCATCCTCTCTATCTTCCAAGTTTCTCACTTCTATTTAATAACTATGTTTGGGCACAGCTATTCAAAGAATATTATAACACAAAAAAACTAATCATGCTTAGTTTTTCGTAAATTTCCTGCATGTTTTTTGAGAAAATATTAGAAACTTTTTCTTCTGGAAAAAGTTTTTGATGTTCTTGTCAACAATTCGATAATATTTATAACCCATCAAAAAAAGAAGGTCTTTTTAGACCTTCTCTTGAATAAATTCTTCCGATTTTTGCTGTAAAAAAATCTCTAGCAATTTTGCTGTTACGCAAATTGCTATCACGATAACGCTCGAAACAATGAGGTAATTCAAAAGTTGTCCGTGATTTCCAACAAGTGGCGGTCTCGTTAAGAAACCATAATCCCCACTGACAACTAAATTAACAACCCATATCAAAGCGTTCAAGGTGAAGGTAATCACCGCCACATTTTTGAAGTTGAGCAGGGAAGCTTCATAGTTTTTAAACAAGTATAAGAGTGCATTTCCCAAAAGTGCCATATGTCCAATAATGAAGGACAAGATGGTCACGTGTGGAAACGGATAAGGATCAAATAGTGGATAAGTCAGAGCCGCTGTTGCCCCAAAGGTTCCTAGAAGGGCAAAGTATTGCTTGTACTTAGAGGTTCCCGGGATCAGGAGCAAGACAAACATGGCTACACGGCAATGATAGAAGGGCAAACTTTCTGATAGGGGCAGATGGTTTCCCCAATACCAGCTATACAGAACAATCAGTTGAACAGATTGAAGAATCTGAATAAATCGTTGGTAAGCCACTTTGTCGCGAAAACGATAAGAAGCGTAGAAAGTAAAGGCCAGTAAACATAACAAACCAATATACCAGTGGAGTTCAAACTGGGGCGGTTCTGATATCTGTGTGGTAAATAATTGTTCCCACAAATTCATATTCTATTCCTCGTTCATCTAGCTAGAGGCGGTAAAAAATTCACTTTCTCCAGCTTTTAAATTTTTTGAAAAAACTTGATTCTATGCTATTCATAGAACACTTACGTCTTAAATTCGCAACCTATTATATCATTTGTATTGCAGAAATGCACTTTACAGACACCCTTTTTTGATTTGTCGACTTCTCTAGCACAAACTAATCGACATATTGGTCTCTTTGTCCTCTATAAACTTGCCAAAGAATCTCCATTTGCTCCTTGGTGATGCGTTTTTCAGATAAGGCCGGCAGTTGGTCAATAGCAAAAAATTGAAGATCAGCAATTTCTTGATTCTCTTGAAATTGTCCATCAAGAAGCTTACATTCAAAGACAAACTTTGCATATTGTTTGCTCTGTAGTTGGAAACGATTGGTATCAAAAACTGCAAGTAACCTTTCAGCTTTTGCTGTAAAACCGGTTTCTTCTTCAATTTCTTTAAGAATATTTTCGGTTGGAGAATAGCCAACTTCACCAAAACCACCTGGCAAAGCCCAACTTTCCTCTCCTTTTCCCCTAACCAGACAAATTTTTTCATCCTCAACAATCCAAGCACGGACGTCCATCAGAGGAGTTGCATAAGCGGAAGTTGGTTTCATGACTTCTGCCACTTCTTCTGCATCTATGTCTAATCCCTGATTCAACATTTCAGATAACAGGCTTCGCAAGTCCTCGTAACGCTCGCGGTCAAAAGGATCTTTTGTAAAGGTTAATCCAGTATCTGTAATGGCAATCATTCTTTGCAGATACTTGGCAAAATCACTTGCATTCATTTTCTAAACTTTCTACCAACCTGGCTAGATTCATGGAGTTCGAGCCTTTGAGCAAAATTTGGTCATTGGCACCGAGGCTTTCCTTGACCTGCTTGACAAGGTCTTCAAATTGATCCTCGTCGTCTGTTTTCTTGAAGTAGAATACATGACCGATTGGGAACATTTGACTAGCCAGTTGAGCCAATTCTGCAATATCTTCTCCATAGAAAATCACGGTATCCAGCACATCTGGTGAGAGACTCAAAATCATCTGGTTATGGAGTTGAACAGACTGATCTCCGAGTTCCTTCATGTCTGCTAGAATAGCGATTTTCTTGCCCCCTTCATTAGCTGGGATGGCAGAGAATGTCTCCAAAATCAACTTCATAGCAGTTGGATTGGCATTGTAGACATCTGACAGGATATCTGCTCCATTGGCTGCTTTCTTCCACTCAGTACGATTACGGGTCAATTCTAGGTTCTGAAAGGCCTGATGAATCTGTTCCTCTGAAACTCCTTCTTGTAGGGCAACATAGGATGCAATCATAGCATTGGTGGTATTGTACTTACCTGTCACTGGCAAATCGAGGGCTTGTTCCAAGAAATTGGCCTTAAAGGTCAGACTATCCTTGCGTTCGACCAAGTCTGTGATTTCCAATTCTGCCCCTTGCCCAAAACGAACTACCTTTTTGTCAGTAGGCAAGTAGTCCTCTACAATCGGGTCAGCTGGTGCCAAAAGCAAAGAACCTGGTGCCATACCATCAGCAATTTGCATTTTCCCTTTAGCAATCTCCGAACGGTCTTTGAAAAAGGCCAAATGAGCCTCTCCAACCAAGGTCACAATGGCTGTCTTAGGATGAGCCAATTCAGACAAAAGATGGATATCTCCCAAGTGATCCTGCCCCATCTCCAAGACCAACTTTTCTGTCCCTTCAGGCATGTGGAGAACTGTGTAGGGAAGTCCAATCTCGTTATTGTAATTGCCCTGAGTTTTGTAGGTCTTGTAGGTTGTTGATAGCAAGTGCGCCAGCATATCCTTGGTCGTTGTCTTGCCATTTGAACCTGTGACCGCAAAGACATCAACTGCCGTTTTTTCAAGATAGTAGGCTGCGAGGGTTTGAAAAGCAGTCAACACGTCGTCTACTAAAATGTAGGGATGACCTTCTACTCCCTTCTCAGACAGGGTTACTGCTGCACCATTTTCAAAAGCTGTTTCGATAAAGTCATGACCATCACGCGCACCTTTGAGTGGCACAAACAAATCTCCCGTCCCAATCAAACGACTGTCAAACTCAGCCTTTTCTAACTGGGCATCCTCAAAGATACTGACATCATTTTTAGCTCCAACAGCTTGGGCAACTTCATGGATTGTTAATTTCATTTCTACTCCTTTAAAAAGGGTTGAAGTCCGAGAACTCTAATCACCTACAGTGACGGTTCTGGCTTCTACCCTCTCTTTCATTTTTATAGCAAATGCGCTTCGTGCTTATTAAAACTTTCCTTGGCAAAGTCAACCAAATGCTCGATTAGGTCTGGGTAACTGATTCCCATATTGTCCCAAAGTAGTGGGTACATAGACCACTGGGTAAAACCTGGCATGGTATTGAGCTCGTTTAGGAAAACCTCGCCCTTATCTGTATAGAAGAAATCACAACGAGATAAACCAAGGCCACCGATCGCACGGAAGGCAGTTTCTGCATTTTGACGCATGACAGCTACTACATCATCACTAATCTTGGCTGGGATATCCATTGTAATCTTGTTGTCAATATACTTGGCATCATAGTCATAAAAGGCAACATCCTTGACCACTTCACCAGGAAGTGTACTCTTGACATCGTAGTTCCCCAAGAGACCAACCTCAATTTCACGAGCATTCACTCCTTGCTCAACCAAGACACGGCTGTCATACTGGAAGGCAAGTTCCAAAGCTTGACGGAGTTCTTCTTGGTTTTCAGACTTAGAAATACCGACACTTGAACCCATGTTTGACGGTTTCGTGAAGACTGGATAAGTCAATTTTTCTTCAACTTCAGCGATTTTAGAAGTCACATCATCACCTTCAACGATGGCCACATAAGGAACTTGGGCAATCCCTACAGATTCTAAAACTCGCTTGGTCGTGATTTTATCCATGGCAAGGCTTGATGACAAGATATTGCAGCCGACATAGGGCATTTTCAAAACTTCCAAGAATCCTTGAACAGAGCCATCTTCTCCCATTGGACCATGAAGGACTGGAAAGACTACTGCACCTTCTTCGTAGATGGCACTTGGCGCTATTTTCTTGCCCCAGTCAATAGTCGCATTTGTCATGAGACGATCCTCTTGACCTGGAGTCCGGCTAAATTCCTGTGTTTTGATAAAGTCACCTGACTGGCTGATAAAGAAAGTCTTGACTGTGAAACGGTCGTAGTTGACCGCACGCATAACACTTTCAGCTGACAATACAGACACTTCACGTTCTGCACTGCGTCCGCCGTATAAAAGAATAATTGTTTGTTTCATATTGTTTGTCCTAATTCTAATAGAATATTCGTTCTTTAGTATATCATATTTACTTTTTTTTTAAAACTTGAAGCTAATACTGATCTTCAAAAAACATAAAAAGAGACCGATAAAAACAAAGTCGGCCTCCTTGATTTTTTGTATAGATGAATGGAGTTAGTAAATTGCTCTACACTTACAACTCTGTCCGATTTTCAATGGCTCGTAAGAGTGTGACTTCGTCCGCATACTCGATATCTGCTCCCACGGCTAGTCCTCGCGCTAGGCGAGTGACCTTGATACCAGCTGGCTTGAGGAGACGAGAGAGGTACATGGAGGTTGCTTCCCCATCTGCTGTCGCATTGGTTGCCACGATCACCTCTGAAACCTCACTATCCATGAGACGGGTCATGAGACTCTTGAGGTTGATATCGTCTGGACTGATACCATTCATAGGAGAAATGAGACCGTGCAAGACATGATAGAGTCCGTGGTATTCTTGGATATTTTCCATAGCAGCCACATCGCGACTATCCTCTAGCACCAAGATGGTTGTCTGGTCTCGAGTCGGATCTGTACAGATCGAGCAAGGGTCATCATCCGTCAAGCGACCACAGATGGAACAATAGGTCAATTCCCGCTTGGCAGATAGAAGGTTTTTGGCAAATTCATTGACATCGTCATCAGACATTCCAATGGTATAAAAGGCGAGACGAGTAGCCGTTTTGATCCCGATACCTGGTAACTTTGAATAGCTATCAATTAACTTGGCAATAGGTGTTGGATACAGCATAAGTTCCTTTCTAATTCATTGGATGTTGTTGATTATAAAGATTGATGATATCACGCGCAATTGAAGGTCCGACACCATTTGTTAGGTTGGTGTTGTGAGGAAAGACGACTGCGACCGCGATTTGAGGATTATCAGACGGAGCATAAGCAACTGCGTTGGTATTATTGGCTTTTTGACCACCATTGACATAACTTTCGGCAGTACCTGTCTTCCCACTGATGGAAACGGATGAGCCATTTGAAAAGGCACGACCAGTTGTTAGAGCGCTCGTTCCATGCGAAACTTGATAGAAACCTTGGTGCAAGAGAGCCATATCCGCTTCTGAGATATTGATCTTGTTCAGTTCCTTGATGGCTGTTTCTTGAACTAGATTTCCTAAGCCACCTTGTTCATTGTTTCCATAAACTCCCTCAACGATGTGAGGAGCCAATCGTACGCCATTGTTTGCAATGGTTGCGACATACTGGGCTAACTGCATAGGTGTGTAGTTATCAAACTGGCCAAAGGCGTTATTAATATAGTTGGCTAAATCAAATTCTTTTGGTGTAAATCCTGTAGATTCATCTGGGAGGTCAATCTCCGTTGAAGCTCCGAGTCCATATTCCCCAAAAGTTGATCGCAATTTGCCCATTGCAGTCTCTAACTGATCAGTTGCGACTATCATATTTGGCTGGTAGGACTGTCCCATGATCCCTAGCGCAGTCTGAACCATGTAGGTATTAGAAGAGTACTCCAAAGCTTCAACTGCTGTGATAGGGAAGGAGCCATAGGATAAGGTATACCATGAATTGATCGGAGCCGAACCTTGGAAAACAATCGGCTGATCTGTCAAGGTTTGATTGCCTGACAAGACCCCATTTTCCCAACCAGAGCTAAGGGTTGCCGCCTTAACGACAGATCCTGGAACAAAGACATTGGTTATCGTTCCAAGCGAATCTGAACTTAATTCACCGGATTCGACATTATGCTTGACACCCGACATCGCTAGAACTGCACCGGTTTTAGGATTGAGGGCTACAGCGTAGACTCCTTCAGAGTATTTAGCTCCACCGTTACCCAACTCTGAGTTGAAGTAGCTCTTGAGTAGGTCATCTACACCATTCTGGAAAGTTAGGTCAATCGTTAGTTTGATGTTGTTTCCTTTGCTTCCTTCTTCGACATTTTCTACACTTTCCATATTTCCGTGTTTGTCAAGGTGGATTTCCTTGACGGAGCGTTTGCCTTGAAGAACATCTTCATATTGCTTTTCAAGATAGGAAGTTCCCACTCGGTCATTGAGAGAATATCCTTTTTTCAAATAAGCGTCCACTTCCTCCGCTGGAAGACCTGATTTTTCACTTGATACACTACCTACAATTGAAGACAAAGAAGTGTCTAGGACTTTTCTATCCCATGAGGTTGAAATACTGATACCTGGTAATTCCTTGGATGCTGATGCAACGAGAGCAACTTGGGTATCATTCAAGGCATCCGTAGAAATGGTTCCTGTCGCAAAATTTTCAACGGCATTGAGCTGACTAAAGAGATAGATTTCCTTTTTCTGGTCATCTGTATAATTGAGTTGACTCACGTCAATACTTTCAACTGCATTATTGTAGAGAGTTGCTTCTGATAAACGATTTCCATCTGAATCCAGGCGTTTATCACTTGGCAAGGATTCGACTGTTTTTTTGTAAACGTCCTGGTCCGCCAAGTAGTAGTCTGCAATCTGACGGTCTGTCAAATTAGGGGAGGTTACATTCACATATGTGAGAAGTTTCTTGGCTGTCTCCTTCAATTCAGCTGCTGTCATTTTATTGTTTCGGGTGAAAGAAACAACCTGCTTGACAGTGTTTTCTACCAAGGGTTTCCCTGATGCATCATAGATCTGTCCACGAGCTGAACTGGTTGTTACCCTTGTCTGGCTGGCTGAAGCCAATTTTGTTTCATAGAAATCTTTATTGAGCACCTGCATGTATAACAATCGACCAATAATGGCCATAAACAACAGGATAACAATGGCAAACAGTAAATTAAGCCGAATAGGAATCGAATGGCTATTGAATTTTCTCATACAACTAAGACTCTTTTCTAGAAAAATTTCCAATTTTCACCTTTATTTACATATAAAACAATAGAGCAAACAGGTGAAGCTCAGTACTTTTCATTGTACCATATTTTACGGAGAAACTCCTGGAAAAGTCGAAGCATTTTTTGACTTTCAACTGAAAATGCCTTTTTATTTGGTTATCCTAACTTCTATGATATAATGATAGTAATAGTTAGGAAAGCGTTAACCTTTAAGACTTTGACTCATAAAAAGGAGCCTCATGAACAAGCCAGACATCGCAACCATAATCGACCTCCATTTTGAAGAATTAACCGAGCTCGAGCAAGAAATCGCTCGCTATTTTTTACAACCTGAAACGATCCAAGATGATCTCTCTTCTCAGCAAGTCACCCAGAAATTACACATCTCCCAAGCAGCGCTGACCCGCTTTGCCAAAAAGTGTGGTTTTACAGGTTACCGAGAATTCGTCTTTCAATACCAGCATCAGGCTAGTAAACCGGACACTCATTCCCACAAACATAGTCCTTTGACCAAACGTGTTTTGCGAAGCTACAGTATCATGCGAGAACAAACGCAGGATTTGATTGACGAAGAACAACTGGAACGAGTTGCCCAGTTAATCGAAGATGCTGAGCATGTCTACTTCTTTGGAACAGGCAGTTCCGGTCTTGTCGCTCGTGAAATGAAATTGCGTTTCATGCGTCTGGGTGTGGTCTGTGAAGCCTTAACCGATCAGGACGGCTTTGCATGGACGACCAGCATCATGGATGAAAATTGTCTAGTACTCGGTTTCTCACTTTCTGGTACAACTCCTTCTATTTTAGACAGTCTATTAGACGCAAAAGAGATGGGGGCTAAGACCATCCTCTTTACCAGCGCTCCAAACAAAAATAGTCAGGCCTATACAGAGACCGTTCTTGTTGCTAGCCACAGCCAGCCTTCCTACATTCAACGGATATCTGCTCAACTCCCCATGCTCTTCCTTATAGATTTGGTTTATGCCTACTTTTTGGAAATCAATCGTGAAAGCAAGGAGAAAATCTTTAATAGCTATTGGGAAAATAAAAAACTCAATGGCTATCGTAGACAAAAACGCGTTAGAAAATCCTAGTTTGGTTGAACCAAACTAGGATTGTTTTGTTTTGAAATGATAATAGGCTCCCAACATCCCTGCTGTATTTTGGTGATGGGCAAATTCTAATCGTGTTTTTTCAGCTAGGCTTGGCACCAAGGCCGCCTTCAAGGCTGTGCGGATCTTCGGTTTAAGGATAGCCTCTTGCCCCATGATACCGCCACCGAGAATGACCACTTCTGGATTGGCAACGTAGCAAATATTTGCCAGACCTTTTCCTAGATAGTCTACCATGCGGTCAATCCCAGCCATACAGATCTTGTTACCTTCAGTAGCTTCCTTGAAAATGCGCCGGCCATTCCACTGATCAACTGAATCTCCATGAGCTGTTGCTACATACTCCACCAAGGCTGTCGTAGAGGCGAGGTCTTGGAAAGCTCCATCCTGCATGTGCATATAACCAACTTCGCAAGCTGAGTTGCTAAATCCATGGAAGACTTTCCCATCCATAATCAAGCAACCACCGATACCGGTTCCAATGGTCAAGCAAAGTGTGACACTCGCTCCCTTGCCTGAACCAGATACTGCCTCAGCCAGACCTGCACAGTTGACATCATTTTCAATCTCACAAGGAATAGCAAAACTCGTCTCGATTTCCTTCTTGAACTGGGTTCCTGCATAGTTAGGGATTTGCGGTCCGGCATAGAAAATCTCACCCTTATCAGGATCCACCATCCCTGCTGAAGAAATGGCAACACCTGCTACTGGACCTTTTTCTAAATAGCTGGCTACGATATCTTTTGTCTTTTGTAAGATATGAGGTCCACCCTTATGCGCCTCTGTTGGCATTTCATGCGATTCAACAAGTTGGCCTTCTTGGTCAATCAAGCCATATTTGATATTGGTTCCACCGATATCAATTGCAACGTAGTGTGTCATAAATACCTCCTTATGGATTAGAGGAAGCGCTCCTTGGTTTCACGAATCAAGGCTGCAGCTGCTTCTACAACTGGTCGATCTTCTTCAGTCACTGGTGTCAATGGTGAACGAACAGAACCAATATTCAAGCCTTCATTAATTTTCAAGACTTCTTTGATCACACCGTACATATTTCCATGTGCAGAAGTGAGTTTACCGATGATTGCATTGATAGCGTATTGCAATTTACGCGCTGTTTCCAAATCTTTCTCTGCAATCAACTCATTGAGTTTCAAGAAGAGTTCTGGCATCGCACCATAAGTACCACCGATACCAGCTTTAGCACCCATGAGGCGTCCACCTAGGAACTGTTCATCTGGACCATTAAAGACGATGTGGTCTTCTCCACCAAGGCTGACAAAGGTTTGGATATCTTGAACTGGCATAGAAGAGTTCTTAACACCGATAACACGAGGATTCTTCAACATTTCTGTGTAGAGACTTGGAGTCAAAGCAACACCTGCCAATTGAGGAATATTGTAGATAACGTAGTCTGTATTTGGAGCTGCAGAACTGATATCATTCCAGTATTTGGCAACTGAGTATTCTGGCAAGCGGAAGTAAATCGGTGGAATCGTTGCAATGGCATCTACTCCCAAGCTTTCTGCGTGGCGGGCAAGTTCCATACTATCTTTGGTATTGTTGCAAGCAACGTGAACAATGATGGTCAATTTCCCTTTAGCAACTGCCATGACTTCTTCCAAAATCAACTTGCGGTCTGCCACACTTTGGTAGATACATTCACCAGAAGAACCGTTGACATAGAGACCTTGAACTCCCTTATCAATAAAGTATTGAACCAAGGCGCGCGTACGCTCTGGACTGACTTCTCCTTGATCATCATAACATGCGTAGAAGGCTGGAATGACACCTTCGTATTTTTTTAAATCTGACATAGATTTTCTCCTAAGATTTCTTTTTTCTGCTAAGAGCAGTTCTATTTTTTACAAGTTTAGTATACACCTTGTGAAAATCGCTTTCAATATCTTGTATACACTTAGATTTTAGTTTCTACTTGTATTTTAGAAACTGTAACGATTGAAAGTAGTTTCAGAAACGAGCCATCCTACTGGTATTTGGCGAAGATTTTCTCCATCAATCCTGCTTGGAGAAAGACCAGCAAACCAAAACCAAAGAGGATAAAGGCCGATCCACCCAAAAGGAGAGTGAAGGCGGATAGATAAAGAACCATCACTATGAGAAAGAGAATGGCTAACATGAGGAAGAACCATGGAAAGTTAAAACTTGCCAAGATAAGCCCTTTTTGCAGCACTTCTTTCCAAGACAAATCATAGCGGGCAGCGATGGGATAACTAGCCAGCATCACGAGAGTGAGGAAGATGAGAATCCCCAAACAAATAGCTTTCACAATCTGGAAAGGCAAAGCTGTCTGTCCCCAGAAGAGATAGAGATCTAAAAGGCTTAATGACACAATGCCCAACTCTAGCAAACCTAACTGAAGCCCCAGTTTCAGATTTTGCTTGACGGCTCTTAGATAAGTTCTAAAGACTGGTACCCGTCTGCTTCTCTTAATCTCAAACATGGTTTCATAGAGGCTGATTTTCGCCACTCCAATCGTCACAATGGGCAAACAAGAGACGACAAAAAGAAGATTGACTGTCACAATATCCAAGACCTTCTCACTGAAACGCATGAGAAAATTATCTGTATCAAATGCTGCCTTGATAAGGCTTACTCCTTTTTGTGCCATGTTTGCTCCTCCTGATTCTTTTAATCAATCAAAATTTTAAAGAGATATTTGCGAACTTTTTCTTCCATCCCTGCGTAGCCATTTGGCTGGTGTGGTTCTCCTGGGAAGAAAATTGCAAAATTGTGATAGCCCAACAAGAGTGGGTATTTTTCATGACAATGGACAAAGCCAATGTCGCTCGCTTCGTCGAATGCTACTGCTTCGTCTTTGATACGTGAACCGTAGCTCGAATATTCATGTCCTTCTACCAGCAAATGCAAGTCTGCATAGTTCTTATGGTGTTCAAATTGATCATTTTCAGCTTGATTGAGGACATTTTCCTGAACAACTAGAAAGACCTTGTCCCCGTCAATCTCATACTTACCGAGTTCGAAAGAATCCTTACGGTGCTGATAGAGATAGTCGATAGCCTTGTCTAGATTGGGATGAATTCCCCTGTAAAAGGCGATGTTTTTCAAATCGTCAAAAATCATACTGTTTCCTTCGTTTCTGATAGTTAACTAAAATCATAAATTAAGTTGATAAGTGTCTGACAAAACTTCACGAAGTAACTGCATACTCTCCATTTTGTAGACACTTATAACTCTATATTCTCTTATACTTAATGAAAATCGAAGAACAAACTAGGAAGCTAACCGCAGGCAATACTTAAGTATGGCAAGGTGATGCTGACGTAGTTTAAATTCGATTTTCGCAAGATCTTAACCTTTGACAGCTCCCATAGTGATACCCTGAGTGAAGGATTTTTGGAATACTAGGAAGACGGTTACGATTGGCACGGCTGCAAGAGCTGCACCTGCCATGATCAAACCATAGTTGGTCGCCATTTCGGCCTGCATGGTCGCAACCCCGAGTGAGATAGTCAAGTTTTGACGTGAAGTCAACATAACCAACTGCATAAAGTAGTCGTTCCAAGTATTGATGAAGGTAAAGATCGCAAGAGCTGCAAATCCTGGTTTCACGATAGGGAAGGCTACGCTCCAGAAGGTACGAATCTCACCACAACCGTCGATTTTGGCTGATTCAAGCAATTCTGTAGGGATATTTTCGCTGAACTGTTTCATGAGGAAGACCCCGAATGGCCATCCGATCAAAGGCAAGATAACTGCCCAGAGAGTATCGTGAATTCCCATGAAGTTGACGATACGTACCAATGGTACAAGGACAACTTGTTTTGGAAGTGCCATGGCAGCGATAAAGACTGCAAAGAGGATGCGTTGACCATAGAAACGTTTTTTAGCCAAGACATAACCTGCTAGAGAAGAGGTTGCACAGACTAGGAACATGGTTACCAGTGAGATAAATACAGAGTTCCACATCCACTGCATAGCAGGGTTTTGCACCATGAGTTGTTGGAAGTTTTCCATGGTTGGCATTTTAGGGAACCACTGTGGCGGAATCATAATGGTATCAGGCTGTGATTTGAAGGCCCCTGTCAAGATCCAGTAGAATGGAAAGATGAACAGTACGGTCAACAAGAGCAAGATAATCGTTGAAATAACAGTGAAAGCTGTTAAAGGTTTCTTTTGTGTAGGTTGCATAACTGTCTCCTTTCTTTAGTATTCTACGTCGTTTCCGAGGATCTTGAATTGAGCAAAGCTGACAATGGCAATCATCACTGCCAAGAAGACACCGATAGTATTGGCATAGCCGTATTCTGTCAATTGGAAGGCTTTTTCGTAAAGGTAGTACATCAAGGTACTTGTTGAATAGTTTGGACCACCAGAAGTCAAGAGCTGAATCAAAGCGAAACATTGGAATGAGTTGATGGTTGTAATAATCGCGATGTAAAGAGTTGTTGGAAGAAGGCTAGGCCATTTGATCTTCCAGAAGACTTGAAATTCAGTCGCACCGTCAACACGCGCTGCTTCAACAAGTGAGTTGTCAATATTTCCCATGGCAGCGATATAAAGGATAATCGGTTGACCAACAGATGTTGTCAAAAGGATAATCATAATCGCTAGCAAGGCCCAGTTTTTGTCACCCAACCAAGAAATATTTTGGCTGATGATGTGGCTTGACTTAAGGACAAAGTTTAGAATCCCTGATAGGGGGTCATAGATCCATTTCCATACAACCGTTACGGCAACACTACCTGTAACTACAGGCAGGAAGAAGACGAAACGATAGAAAGAACGGGCAATAGCATTTTGATGATAGGTTTGAGATGCTACAAAGAGCGAGAAGAGAACCACAATCGGAACAGATCCAATAACCAGGATAACGGTATTGATTAAAGACTTCATAAAGACAGGGTCTTTAAACATGCGAATGTAGTTGTCCAAGCCCACAAACTCAAATTTAGTCATGGAGTAGTTAAAGAAACTTGTAATGAATCCCATAATCATAGGAGCCAAGACAAAGATGACAAAGAAGAATAACACTGGTGCTAGGAAAGCGTAGGAAATCACTGTTTCCCGCATACGAATTTTATTGACTTTCACAGTCGGCACCTCTCTTTCAAATAGAATAGTTTTTGATTTTCTTGAACTGTTTTAAAACCAAAATGAAATTTTTTAAGATTCGCTTATGTAAGAACTTCATTTTAATTTCGTGACAGTTCCTACCATTTCAAACAAAAGTCCCCCTTTTCTTACACCGTGGTGCTCAGGGAAAAGGGGGGAATCAATCTGACTTAGTGCTTATTGTTTTGTAGCTTTTTTGATGGTTTCATTAGCTTTTTCAGTGAAGGCTTTCAAAGCATCCGCTGGTTTTTCATCACCATTTGATACAGATTGCAACATTGGGAACCAAAGTGTTCTCATTTCAGCAAATCCATCGATAGTGTTGTAGTATGGTGAGTAGTATTTAGTCCAGCTGCTGATTGTTTCCATACGTTTGTCATCATAAAGTTTGCCAAATGATGTACGAACTGGGAAGGCACCTGTACGAACAACGTCTTTAGGACCCCATTCTTTGTCATCTGCGATGAATTGAACGAATTTCTTAGCAGCAGCGATTTTCTTATCGTCTTTGTTGTTAAACACTGCAAATCCGTTTACAAGGTATTCAAGAGATGGTTTACCAGAGTCTGATGGGAATGGTACTTCTACCACGTCTACCTTACTTGCTTCCAAGAGTTTCGCTTGGATACCGTTTTGAGCTGGTGCCCAAAGAATTGTGTATGAAGTTTGACCGTTCGCAAAGTTTTGGATGTCTGCTCCACCGTCAAATTGTGAACCATTGTTCAACAAACCGTCTTTAATCCAGCTAGCAGCTTTTTCAAGACCTTTGACGAATTTAGGATCGTCTGTTGTGTATTTGGTTACGTCTTTGTCTGTTACAGAACCGCCATAAAGGTTTGCGATGAAGGCACGTGTTCCTTGGTCTCCCCCTTGACCAGAACTGAACAATGAACCTGGTGTATAGCCTTTATCTTTAAGCGCTTTCAAAACTTTTTCAAAATCATCAGTTGTCCAACCTTCTTTTACAAGGTTTGCAACTCCAGCATCTTCCAACATTTTCTTGTTCATAGCCATGTAGAATGGAGCTGAACTGATTGGATACATGTAAGCTTTGTCACCAGCCTTACTTGCTTGTACGATGTTTTCGTTGTTGACATCTTTGACAAATTCGTCTGTGAAGAGGTCGTTCAACTCAGCCAATTTACCATTTTTACCATATTGGATGATACGTCCTGGTGCGTCAAAAAGTACGTCTGGCGCTGTTCCTGCTTCAATGGCTGTTGTGATCTTTTCAGGTCCTGACTTGAAGTCGATGGTTTCCAATTTCACTTTTACATCTGGGTTTGCTTTTTCGAAAGCTTCGATGATTGATTTTTCATAAGTTCCAACACCATCGCCAGTCTTTTCTTGTGTGAAGACTGGGAATGCCCACCAAGTGATTTCTGTTTTTCCACTATCGCTACCAGAATTTCCAGCATCTTTACTTCCACCAGAGTTACCACAAGCTGCAAGGCCAAGAATCGCAGCACCCGCAAGTACTGTACAAGCTAGTTTTCTAAATTTCATTTGTATTCTCCTAATTGATAAGCGTATCCATATTGGATAATGAGCAAGTTTATATTTGTATACATTTTCATTTTATCCGACGCATCGACCACTCTCCTCTGTTTTGAGATTGTGTTATTTAAGACCGGCAACAAAGCGTTCCGTAATCTCTTTTGGTCTAGTAATCGCTCCACCAACAACGATACCTCGCACCCCATATTCAAGGATTTGCTTAGCTTGTTCTGGTGTGTGAATTTTCCCTTCAGCGATGACATCCACACCGGCATCGCAGAGTTTTTTGATCAGTTCAAAGTCTGGACCATCTACTTTGGGACTATAAGAGGTATAACCTGATAGGGTTGTTCCAACAAAATCAACACCTGCCTCAACTGCCGCTATTCCTTCTTCAAACGTGCTGGTATCAGCCATTAAGAGTTGATGCGGATATTTTTCTTTGACTTGTCGGATAAAGTCTTGGATTTCCAAACCGTCGTAACGTTCACGTTTTGTACAATCCAGAGCAATGACCTCAATATCTAGTTCAGCCAGTTCATCAACTTCTCTCATCGTAGCTGTAATGAAAGGCTCCTGTGGCGGATAGTCACGTTTGATAATCCCGATAATTGGGAGTTTCGTGACCTCCTTAATCTCCTTGATATCGCGAATACTGTTTGCTCGGATACCGACTGCTCCACCTTGCTCAGCCGCTTTGACTAGCAAGGGAATGACTCCTCCCGCTTCTGTATAAAGCGGTTCGTGAGGAAGTGCCTGGCAAGAGACAATGATTCCATCTTTGATTTGTTCAATCAAGGCTTCTTTGCTGATCTGTGGCATCCTCTTTCCTCCCTTTCTTGTTCTTATGGGCTTATTATATATTATTTGTTAAGCGCTTTCAATAGCTTGTAGTAGAATAGATTTCAGTTTCAAAAGTATTTTATAGAACAGCCGTTCCTGAAAGTAGTTTCAGGCCTCTTATGATTTCGAATCAACCTGAATGTCATCAAAAAAGATAGCAGGCTTAAAAACCTGCTATCTCTTCTGAGACTTGCTATAATAGCTTTTGCTTATTATTCTCTTCTCTTCTTTCCAAATGCAAAGAGTGATAAAAGGACGCCCGCAAGGCCAAGGGAAATTAGTGAGCTGGTTTCCTTGCTTCCCGTATTTGGAAGTTCATCTTGTTTAGCTGCTGGCGCTTGATAGGTCACATCTTGGCCTAGAGACAGTTTGTTGTCTGCAGCTGCTAATACTAGATTGGTGTCTCCCTTGTACTCTGGCACTTCATGGACTGCTGCCTCAGCGCCATTGACTCCACCCTTATAGTCTGGAAGGCCATTTGAAGCTGCCAAGACAAAGTTAGCACCTCCGCTATATTCCGGAACCTCATTTGAAGCCGCTTGAACTGCATTGACACCACCCTTGAACTCTGGAATCTCATGGACTGCTGCCTCAACTGCATTGACACCACCTGTGAATTCTGGTTTTTCTACCGTTGGAGCCGGTTCTTCACCTACCGTTGCCAATGGATCGGTGTACTCTGGTACCTCTGCTACAGCCGCTTCTTCTGCATTGACACCACCCGTAAATTCCGGTTTTTCTACTGTTGGAGCTGGTTCTTCACCTGCTGTTGCCAATGGTCCCGTGTACTCTGGTACCTCTGCCACAGCCGCTTCTTCTGCATTGACACCACCTGTGAACTCTGGGACTTCATGGATAGCAGCTTCACTGCCATTAATACCATCGCTTAGTTTAGAGCCAGCTAAAGAAACTGGTAAATTGTGCATGCTTTCAATTGCACCCTCAGCTAGACCTGTAATCCTTTGTCCCATATCCTCTGGATCTATTGTGAATAAGAGAGTTTTTGTATCGTACTGGGTCATAAAGGTTGCTGTCTTGCCATTTGCCAATTGAAGGGTCGGAGCCTTGTTTACCAATACTTCCGAATCGAACTCCATGGCAATGATACCTGGCCATTTTTGGATAGCATATTTTACTTTTGCTTCTTTAGGAGAAATTCTTTCCTTAGTCAAGAAATCCCAGTTAAATTTCTTAAAGGAAAGTGTGTACGGAACTCCTCCAGGAGCATGGTGTTCATATAAAAGTCCAAATTCATCTGGCCCGATTTGTTGAAGTGAGTTATAAGCATACTCACCTTCTTGAATCAAATGGTGGTGCAACCAAGTTAACTGGCCATCTTCTTCAACACGAGCCACTCGAATATACCCATTTTTACGACCTGGACCGTTCGCATTTGCCAAGAGAATATACTCTTTACCATTTTGAACCGTGTGAGTCGCAGCCATTTGAACATAAACGTCTGGCACGTCGTAACGTTCAACGTTATTGTCCCAAGTTAGACCACCGTCATGACTGGTCGCAACCTGTAGATCCTCAGTCAAACCACGCATAAAGAGTTTGAGGTCCCCATTGTTTAACTGAACAACAGAAGCCTCTGTATTTTGAGCATAATAATTGCTCATGGTGCTTGAATCAACTACTGTACCATCATAAAGTGTACGATTGTCGTTGACACCACCACCCATATGCCAAGTCTTACCATGGTCGTCTGAGTAGATGATTCGAGATGATTGAGAACCATTGAGGTGGTTAGCCCGGTTGGTCGTATAGACAGGAACGACGATTCGACCTTTATGCGGTCCAGTACGAAGGGTAATCCCCACTCCAGGCCCAACACCTAAAAATTTCATCCAATCGGCTTTGACCATCGGAGTAATATCTTGAGGCGCTGACCAGGTCTTCCCGTCGTCATCACTATAGGACATCCATAGGTAGCTATCCTTCGCAATTCTAAATGGAGAAGTTTTGTTTGTTGTGAAGTAGATATTGCCTAGTAGCTGATCACCTTTGTATAGATCACCCTTGTCACTATAGGCTGGTTTAACAGGATCTACAACAACGCGGTAGTCTGTTGCCTTGCCATCTGGAGTGTAAACTGTACCATTTTCTCGAATAGTATAGGCTCCCTGTTCACCTTCTCGATAGAGGAGTTGATAGGTTTTACCATTGATTTCTTTATAGGCTTCTTCTTTTTGTGAAGACATTCCAAAGATCCCTTTTCCTTCTGGGAACATGTCATAAATGGCAAAGATGCGTTTGGTTTCAGGATCTTGAGTTAAGGTCATATCAATATTCACTGGTGAACCGATTGATGGGTCAGAAGCTTTTGGATTGTCCCGTAAGTTGGTAATGGTTACTCGGTCTCCCCATGTATTCCCATTATCTTCGCTACGTCTGATGACCATACCGATATCTCCCCAGTCACTTGAATGGAGACGGCGTTCATCTGCACCAGCAATTAAAGTTCCTTTATCTGTCTTGAGAAGAGCTGGGATACGATAACTCTTGATACCATCTTTATTTGGTTGATTGTTCCTACCACCTTCAAAGACATCTTCTTTCTCAGAGATTTTCGCACCTTCTGGAAGTTTCTTTTCCAAATCACCTCTTTCAAATAGTTGACTCCGTGTTTGAACTTCATCTGGGCTTAAGGCACGATCATAAACGGTTAGGTTTCGAACTTGTAGATTTGATGCCCAAACTGTTTTATTGCCCCGTTTGGTTGCTCCAAGTTGAGCTTGATTAACATCTGGCATATCTTTGATAAAGTTACCAGATTTGAGGCTAGTTCGAGATAAGACACCGTTCACATAGAGACGAACTCGACCATGAGGTAACTCCGCTGTCGGTTGTTCGACAGTAAAGGTCACGGAATTCCATTGTCCTGGGCGAACTTTCAAAGGAGCATCTGTATACTTATCATAGAACTGCTCTCCATTAGCGCCACGCCCTTCAATAAGAGCTGTATTATCAAGGACCGACATAGTAAAGTACTCATTTTCCTTGGTGTCACTGGATACAGAGAAGAGATTGTAAAAGCGTGGAGCTGATGCATCTGGTTTGAACTCCATGTGAACTGTAGCATTTTTTAGTTGCTTTAGTTTGTCTAGTTCACTTGATAAATCAACTCTCTGACCATTTGCTGCATTGGTTTCAACATCTTCTTTTTCAAGGACAGGATTGGCATTTTTTAAATCTCTTGAGTAATAGTCACGAGGAATAGCCCCCTGATCCTCTGATTTCTCTTCCTTATTTGCTTCTTCTGCAGGGGTTCCCGTAGAGGATGGGGTTTCTGACTCTGCACTCTCATTTTTTTTCAAATGGTCTTGGTCCACCTCAACGCCGTTGTCTTGAGCTGCTGCCAATTTACCAGCCAAATCCTTATCCAAATGAGCAAGATCTCCCGAGGACGCTTCTTTTGGCAATTCTGATAAACCTTGACCAGGTTCGACAGTTTCTGTATTGGCTCCTGCTGCATTGGCTTGCTCTTGAGCTAAGACTGGATTTGCTCCAAATACTACTGTACCAATCACTACCGATGCTGCACCAACTGCAAATTTTCGAATTCCGTATCGCTGTTTCCGATCTAAAGATTTGTAATTCATGTTTGTCCTTTCATTTTTCATAAAATAAAGCGCTTTCTTTTTCTTTAAAAATTTTTATTGTCTCCCAAGAGACAAGTTTTACAAGAAAGTATCCAACTTAATGAGAGCTCCCAATCCTCTCCCATTTTCTGCTGAGCCCGAGTTTTTAATCCTCCAGCAGCCTTTTTCCTCCTTTCACAAGTGACTTTTCCTTTATTATACAACAAAGTCTTATATTTATATCTGTGTTCCCACAGAATAGATTTTACTTTTAAGAATATTTTAATATTTTAAATTTTCTAAAAGTACTTTCAGATTTTGGACATAAAAAGAGAGCTCCTGGGCTCTCTCATTCATTATCTTACGTACTTAAAAGGAATCTCACTGCCACAGAGCCAGTTATAGACTTGGTCATTGACAAAAACATTCATGGCTTCGTGAGCATACTCTGGCATGATGCGATAGGCCTTGTCGCAAGTTAGGCGGTTGTAAATCGCAAACTGGGTAATAGGATAGCAGACATCGTCATCCAAGCCCGTAATCATCTTGACCTCACCTTGAATGCGATGGGCAAGATTTTTCACATCGATATAGGCAAGGGTCGCCATGATTTCCTCCTCTGTTTCATGGAAGGGATCGTGAAACTTGAAATAACGGAAGAGTTCATCATAGGCCTCACTGGTATTGCCAATCTCAAGCACTCGTCTAAAGTCAGACAAGAAAGGATAGATGGCAACTGTTCGCCGAATCCGAGGATTGAGCGCTGCTGCAACTAGTGCTAGAGCTCCTCCTTGTGAGGCACCATAGCTAGAAAGTCGCTTCTCATCCACCTGAGGCAGACTAGCAACAATTTCAACCAACTGGTAAATATCCAGATAAACATCCTTATAAAAGAGATGATTCCGACCTTCCACAGCACCACGGATGATATGCCCCTTCACCGTATTTCCTAGTGGAGAACGCAAGCCGTCTTGTGAATAGCCCGACTGGCCACGAACGTCCATGGAAACAACACCGTAACCAGCCACGGTGAAGGCCAACATGTCGGCCCAGTCCCAGCCACGTCCCATATAACCATGAAAGTGGAAGATTACCGGAACTTTCCCTTCACTTTTTGGAAGGACGACGCGTGCATAGACCTTGCCTTCATTGGTTCCTTCAAAAGTGAGTTCATAGCACTTGACTTGAGAAATATGGAAATCTCTTTCCTCCAACTGGTAGGCTGGAAGAGATGAAACTTTTTTCACTTCCTCATCCCAGAAAGCATCAAAATCTTCTGGCACCTCATCCCGTCCTAGATAGGTCTTGATTTCTTCTAACAAAGCTGGATTTTTCATAGCATGCTCCTTTTATTTTGTAATCGCTATCATAACTCTAGCATATCTAGGAAAGCAATGCAAGAAAGAACGGTAAACAGAAAGTGATTTTAGATTCTCTTTCCTCAAACCTATTGTCTGAAAGTAGTTTTAAAATCTTAAACTTCTAATCTTCCGTTTTACATATGATCCTTCACAGCAACTGCTACCATTTTGGCTTTGGCACGGACTTTAGTAGCCACTGTCATCTCCATAGCAATAATTGCTTTTCTTTCCCCTAATTCCTCCAGAGTAGAAGTGACCACAATTTCATCTTCAATTGGACTAGGACTAAGGTAATCAATCTCCAAGTGAGCAGTAATAAAACGTCCTATCACAGTTGATTTCGTCAGTTCCAACCCTTTTTGATGATGGGCAAACCAAGCTGCTGAGGCCGTGCCATGGCAATCAAAAATAGTCGCTATCATTCCTCCAAAGACATTTGATGGAACTCCACCAGTATAAGCATTTTCAAGCTTTATCCGACTAATACAACTCTTTCCATCTATATTTGGATAGGTTTTTAAATGTAAGCCTAAATCATTCTTGGGACCACATCCCCAACAATGCTGAAATCGTTCTCCATACCTATCTTGGATAGCAATCGTTCTTGTTTCTAACATTCTTTTCACTCCTCTTTACTCATATGGGGCAATTATATCAAGCTTCAGTCAAAGAGTAAATAGGCTTGGAGACTAATATCTTTTTATCACTCGACTAAGTTTGATTTATAGTCGACTATTTTATAAAAATAAAAAAGAGCGTTTCCGCTCTTTGGTTATCAATAGGTGCTAACTCCTTTCTCTAGTTTGACGGTTTGGAATTTCTTTTGGTAGGTCACTTTAATCGTCATATGAGAGTCCTCGTTTCTTTTTGATGACTCTAGTATAAGAACCAAATCTAAAAGCTAGCTTATAGATTTCTTAGAAAAGGCTTAATCCAGATGTTCTCTCTTTTCTAAGTGGAGAGCAATCATGCGCCACTCCGGATCCTCTTGCCAACCTTCTATCGAACTAATGTAGCTGGCAACCTTTCTGGCTTCTTCTAAAATCGGAAAATCTTCGATAATATCCGCTACTTGGAACTCTGGTAACCCAGACTGTCTGGTTCCAAAAATCTCACCAGAACCACGCATTTTCAAATCTTCTTCGGCCAGGACAAATCCATTGGTCGTTTCTGTCATGATACGCATGCGATCTTTCCCAGAATCCGTCTTGGGATTAGCCACGAGAACAGCATAGGACTGCTTGTTACCCCGACCAACACGACCTCTGAGCTGGTGAAGCTGACTGAGACCGAACCGGTCGGCATCCATGATAATCATGACGGTCGCATTGGGAACATTGACCCCAACCTCAATAACCGTCGTCGAAACCAGAATATCCGTCTTTCTCTCTTTGAAATCCTGCATGATCTGGTCTTTTTCATCACTCTTCATCTTACCATGTAGAAGAGCTACTTCAGCCTTGCCGGCAAAATGAGCTGTCAACTCCTCAGATAAGGCAATGGCATTTTTCAGATCCAGAGCTTCAGATTCCTCAATCAAGGGAGAAATGACATAGGCTTGAGAACCTTTTTGAATTTCCCCCTCTAACCAAGTCAAGACCTGAGGCAGCTGCTCATGTTTGATCCAACGTGTCACAATGGGTTTCCGACCCGCAGGCATCTGGTCGATAATGGAAACATCCATATCGCCAAAGGCTGTGATAGCCAATGTTCGCGGAATGGGCGTCGCCGTCATCATGAGAACGTCAGGATTATCTCCTTTTTCTCGCAGAATACGCCTTTGCCCCACACCAAAACGGTGCTGCTCATCGATGATAATCAAGCCAAGACGAGCATAATCCACTCCATCTTGTATCAAAGCATGAGTCCCGATAATAAAGTCGGCCTCACCCTTGGCAATGGTCTCCAAGACTTCTCTTTTTTCTGCAACTTTTAAGGAACCTGTCAAGAGAGCTAGTTTCAAGTCTGGAAAAAGGTTCTGTAAACTCTCAAAGTGTTGCTCTGCTAGGATTTCTGTCGGTACCATGAGAGCAGCCTGGTAGCCAGCTGTCACCGCCGCAAACATGGCCAAGCCAGCGACTACCGTTTTTCCGCTCCCCACATCTCCTTGCAGGAGACGATTCATGTGGTGGTCGGACTTCATGTCGATCAAAATTTCCTGTAAACTCTTTTCCTGAGCTTGAGTCAAAGCAAAAGGCAGGTTTTCTTTGACTTCTGTCACTTTTTCTTGAGACCAGTTCAGAACCAGACCACTTCCCTGAACTCTATTTTCAGACTTGAGCGTCTGCAACTGCATTTGGAAGTAAAAGAGTTCCTCAAACTTGATACGACGAAGGGCCTGCTTGTATTCTGCCAAATCCTTAGGAAAATGCATAGCGCGAACAGCCTGGCAACGGGACATGAGTTTGTATTTATCAAGTAAAGACTGGGGAAGGTTTTCCTCAATCAAGAGGTCCAATCCCTGATCAAAGGCTGTCTTAATGACCTTAACCAAACTGGCCTGACTGATTCCCTGAGCCAGACGATAGACAGGCTGGAGGTCATCTTCCACCTGAGCTAGAACCTTCATCCCAGTCAGACTAGCCTTGGCACGGTCCCACTTCCCAAAAACAGCAAGGGTTGCTCCCAACTCTATCTTGTCTGCTAGATAGGGCTGGTTAAAGAAATTCACCGCAAAAACGACCTCTCCCTGCTTAAGGCTAAAACGTAGGCGATTGCGCTTGAAACCATAATACTGTACACTGGCAGGTGTCACGACTTGACCAGACAGGACCGCCTTTTCGCCATCTTCCAGCTCCAGCACCCGCTTGGTTTTGAAGTCTTCGTAACGGAAAGGAAAGTAGAGCAAGAGGTCTTGCAAGTTTTCAATTCCTAGTTTGGCGTATTTCTCGGCTGACTTTGGTCCCACACCAGGCAAGACATGCAAGGGTTGATGTAGATTCATGCTCCACTCCTTTCTTTTTTAATAATATTCTCTCGGAATGCGATCGCTGAGGAGGCAAACCACCTCATAATTAATGGTTCCGCGGTAGGTCGCTACCTGAGTTGCTGTGATTTCCTTGTCACCGTTGGAGCCAATCAAGGTTACTTTTGTTCCTAGCGGATAAATCTTAGGCAAGCGAATGGTGATTTGGTCCATAGAAACCCGTCCGACGATTGGGCAAGCTTGTCCATCTACTAAAACAGAGAAATTCTGCATGTCTCGTGTCCAACCATCCGCATAGCCGATTGGCACGGTCGCGATGACTTGCTCGCTATCCGCCTGATAGGTGGCTCCATAGCCCATGCAAGCTCCAGCTGGCACTGTCTTGACATGGACCAGAGCAGACTCCAAACTCAAGGCTGGTGTCAAGTCATAAGGCAAGTCTAAGACATCTCCACTTGGATTGAGACCATACATGGAATCTCCCATACGGACCGCATTGAAAATAGTTTCAGCATGCCAGAGGGTCGTTGCCGAGTTGCTAGCATGAACCAGCTCTGGAACTTCCTTCATACTTGCCAAAATAGCTTTAAAGCGTTCTAACTGGGCATTAAAATAAGTATCTGATTCCTCATCTGCAGTAGCAAAGTGGGTAAAAATCCCCTCAACACGAGCACCATGTTGCTTGAGCAAGTCTTGAGCCAGATCAGCTTCACTGGCCCCTCTAAAACCAATCCGTCCCATTCCTGAGTCAATCTTGAGGTGAACAGTCAAGCCAGTTAAATCTGCTTCCTTGTCTAACAGCGCTTGAATCCACTCCAACCCTGCCACTGTCAAGGTGATGTCGTATTCTTTAGCTAGGGAAACAGCTTCTAGCTCAGAAACTCCTAAGATGAGGATTTTCTTGTTTATACCTGCTTGACGCAACTCGATAGCTTCATCAATATTGGAAACGCAAAATCCATCAACAACATCCTGGATCGCCGTTGCAACAGCTACCGCCCCATGTCCATAAGCATTAGCCTTGACTACTGCAAATTTAAGCGTACCATTAGGGATATGACTTCCCATTTGTTGTATATTTTGTCGAATAGCTCCCAAACGAATCAGAGCCTTGGTTGGTCTATGTAGACTAGCTTTCATGATTTTCCTCCAAAATGACACTTGCTGTCACAAACTGATCTGTATGGCTGATCGACAGCCAAATCTTTCCTGAAAATGGCGACTGACTAAAATAGGGAGCCCCTCTTTCATTGTTCAAAACTTCCAAATCCTGAAAGGTCAGTTTGCCAATTCCTGTCCCCAAAGCCTTGGAAAAGGCCTCCTTAGCCGACCAGCGACCAGCTAAATATTCTATTTGTCTGCGCCCTTTGAGATTGGCAAAACGCTCCATTTCTTTAGGGGTCAGCACGCGCTTGGCAAAGCCCTCACGTCGTGTAACTGCGTTTTCTATCGAAGCCAATTCTTCGATGTCAATTCCGTGTCCAACTATCATACTCATAAAAGGAGCTGAGATTCCCCCAACTCCATCCTTTTCACTTATTTTGTTAAGGTAGTATAAATTTCTTCTACCAAGGCTACTGTATTTTCCCAACCTAGACAAGGGTCAGTTATGGAGCAACCAAAGACCTCTGGTTGATTTTGACGACCATCAGCTAGGTAAGATTCGATCATAAAGCCTCGAACTGTCTTTTTAATCTTTTCATTCCAGTCACGATTCAGCAAGGCTTGGCGAACAATGCGAATTTGTTCCATATACTGCTTGCCTGAATTGTCATGATTGGTATCGATGATAATGAAGGGATTTTCAAGTCCCATGGTCTCATAACGATTGATGGCATTTAAGAGGGTTTCATAGTAGAAGTTGGGTTCATTTTTACCATATTCGTTCATGGCGCCACGAAGGATAACGTGGGCCAAAGGATTTCCTGAAGTTTCCACTTCTTGCCCATGGTAAAGGAAGGTTTGCTTGTTTTGAGCCGCATAGATGGCATTAAACATGACCCCGAGATTTCCAGATGTTGGATTTTTCATCCCAACTGGAGCATCAATCCCAGACGCTACAAAGCGGTGTTCCTGGTCTTCCACCGAACGAGCCCCAACAGCATGGTAGCTGACCAGGTCATCAACCAAAACGAGATTTGACGGATAAAGCATCTCATCAGCTGTTGTCAATCCCGTTTCGGTAATCACACGGTAGTGGAGCTGACGAACAGCCTGCAAACCATTGATGAGACTAGGCGCTTCGCTGGTATTTGGTTGATGAATCATGCCCTTATAGCCATCTCCATTAGTACGAGGTTTAGCCGTATAGACACGCATCACGATAAAGATTTTATCCGCAACTTTTTTCTGCAAGTCTGCTAAGCGACGAGCATATTCAAGCACTGCTTCTTCATTGTCTGAAGAGCACGGCCCCATCACCAAAAGGATACGATCGTCCTCACCCGAGATGATGGCTGCCAGCTCTCTATCGCGGGCTTCTTTTTTTCGCAAGGCTTCAGGTGACAACTGGGTCGCAGCCTTGATTGCTTCAATATCAATTTCTTGACCTTTTTCGATAAATGCCATCTTACTCTCCTAGCGTTTGGTAAATTTCGCGAACAAGTGCTTCTGTGTTGTCCCATCCGAGACACGGATCTGTAATGGACTTACCAAAAACTTCTGGCTCATTTTGACGTCCATCTTCTAGATAGGACTCAATCATAAAACCACGAACATATTTTTTGATCTTCTCATTCCAGTCACGGTTAATCAAGGTCTGACGAACGATACGGATTTGCTCCATATACTGCTTGCCTGAATTGTCATGATTGGTATCGATGATGATAAAGGGATTTTCCAAGCCCATCTTTTCATACTGGGCAATGGTATCTATCAAATTGTCATAGTAGTAGTTGGGAATATTCTTGCCATATTCATTCAAGGCACCACGAAGAATGGCATGGGACAATGGATTCCCAGTCGTTTCCACCTCTTTACCAAGGAAGAGGAAACTCTGCTTATTTTGCGCTGCGTAAATCCCATTAAACATAACATTAAGATTTCCTGAGGTTGGATTTTTAAATCCTGTTGAAAAATCTGCTCCACTCGCTACAAAACGGTGCTGTTGATCCTCTACAGAACGAGCTCCAACAGCCATATAAGAAATCAAATCATCCACCAACGGAAGATTTTCAGGATAAAGCATCTCATCTGCTGTTGTCATACCCGTTTCAGAAATAACGCGGTAATGTAAATGGCGAACAGCCTTGATTCCATTGATCAAGCTAGGTGCTTCTTTAGCATTTGGTTGATGAATCAAGCCCTTATAGCCATCTCCATTGGTACGAGGTTTAGCCGTATAGACACGCATGACCATAAAAATACGATCTTTGACCTCTTCTTGCAAAGCAGATAGACGCTTGGCATACTCGAGAACCGCCTCTTCATTATCAGATGAACATGGTCCAATCACCAAGAGAATACGCTGGTCTTCCCCACGAATGATGGCTTCCAATTCCTGATCACGTTGTTTTTTTCTCGCAAGAGCCGCCCCCTCTAATTTAGACAAGGCGCGAACTTCTTCAATGTTAATTTTAGGACTTTTAGCTGTAAATACCATGATTCATCTCCTTATAAAGCAAACGGACACCAAGCAAAAAATGACTTTTACCAGGTATCCGCCTGTATCTTATCTCATATTATTGTCTCTTACCATGACAGTTCTTGAATTTCTTACCTGATCCACATGGGCATTGGTCATTTCGTCCGATTTGGCTCAAGTCCACATCTTCTGGAAGACTTGCCTGCTGCGCTGCGATATTACGAGTCGCAGTTGTACTGATATTGTGTTCAGTTTGAGGACGTTCCTGTTCGTGAATTTGTGCTTTCATCATCAAGCGGGTCACATCAAATTCAATTGATCCAATCATGTCGTTAAACATGCGGAAACCTTCTGCTTGATATTCTACAACAGGGTTGTTTTGGGCATATCCACGAAGACCAACAGCATTTCGCAACTGGTCAAGAGCATCGATATGGTCTGTCCACTTGTTGTCTACAACACGTAGGATCAAGACTTTTTGGAATTCTTTCACTGCATCTTCGTCACGAAGCTTAGCAACTTGGCTATCATAAACTTTCAAGGCACGTTGGAAAAGTTCATCTTTGATGGCCTGATCTGACAGACCTGCAAGATCTGAACGGCTGATTGAATCTTCTGGAAGTAAGTTATATTTAGCAAAGTTCAGGATTGCTTCCAGTTTTTCATCTTCCTTAGAGCGTGCATGTGCATCTACGATACGTCCAATGGTACGGCGGATCATAGCATGGATTTCAGGTGCCAAGTCACGGTCTGCAGTGATGACATCATAACGTTGTGCATAGATGATCTCACGTTGTTCACGCATAACATCATCGTATTGAAGGACTTGTTTACGAGTGTCGTAGTTGTTTCCTTCGACACGTTTTTGAGCTGCTTCAACTTGACGCGTTAACATACGAGATTCAATGGCTTCATCAGACATGTTGAGACGTTCAAAGACACCTTTCAAACGTTCTGAACCGAAACGTTTCATCAAATCATCTTCAAGAGACAAGTAGAATTGTGACTCACCTGGGTCTCCTTGACGCCCTGAACGTCCACGAAGCTGATTATCAATACGGCGACTTTCATGGCGTTCTGTACCAATGACACAAAGTCCACCAAGTTCACGAACCCCTTCACCAAGCTTGATGTCGGTACCACGACCGGCCATGTTGGTCGCGATAGTAACTGCACCACGCTGACCAGCGTTCATGATGATTTGCGCTTCTCTGTAGTGGTTCTTCGCATTCAAGACTTCGTGAGGAACACCTGCCTCTACCAGTTTCTTAGACAGAAAGTCACTCGTTTCAACTGCAACTGTACCTACCAAGACCGGCTGACCTTTTTGGTGACGAGCTTTTACATCTTCAACTACAGCCTTAAACTTCGCATCAAGACTGGCATAGAGAAGGTCTGAGTGGTCGATACGTTGGATTGGACGGTTGGTTGGGATTGGGATAACACGAATGTTGTAGATTTCGCGGAATTCTTCTTCTTCTGTTTTACCAGTACCTGTCATACCTGCCAATTTCTTATACATACGGAAGAGGTTTTGGTAGGTAATAGAAGCTGAAGTCTTGGTCTCATCTTGAATCGGCACGCCCTCTTTTGCTTCAATCGCTTGGTGCAAGCCGTCAGAGTAACGACGACCCTCCATGGTACGACCTGTAAATTGGTCGACAATCAAGATTTCTTGCTCTTCACTAACTACATAGTCGATATCGAGAATCATGATATAGTTGGCACGGAGGGCATTGTCGATAAAGTGGGTAAGAGCCACATTTTCGACATCATAGAGATTTTCCAGTTTGAAATAGCTCTCAGCCTTGTCAATCCCAGAATCAGACAAACCAATCGTCTTAGACTGAATGTCAATAATATAGTCATCCTTGTCCAAAGACTTCACAAAATGATCCGCCATGTGGTAGAGTTGGCTAGTCTCAACTGCATTGGCACCTGAAACGATCAAAGGAGTACGGGCTTCATCGATCAAGATCGAGTCAACCTCATCGACCAAGGCATAGTTAAGCGGACGTTGTACCATGTTTTCTGCACGAACGACCATATTATCACGAAGGTAGTCAAAACCAATCTCTGAGTTGGTTGAGTAGGTAATATCACAGAGGTACGCTTCTTTTTTCTCCATTGGAGATTTGGCTGCTAAGTTGATTCCTACTGACAGACCAAGCCATGAGTACAATTCACCCATTTCAGTCGCGTCACGTTCTGTTAGGTATTCGTTGACTGTAACTACGTGAACCCCTTTACCTGCAAGGGCATTGAGGTACACTGGCATGGTCGCTGTCAAGGTCTTCCCTTCACCGGTACGCATCTCTGGAACGTCACCATGGTGAAGAACAATCCCACCCATGACCTGAACCTTATAAGGGAAAAGTCCAAGGACACGTTTTGCTGCTTCACGGACTACCGCAAAAGCCTCATATAACAGTGAATCAAGTGATTCTCCCTTATTGTAGCGTTCTTTAAATTCGTCAGTTTTTGCTTTTAGTTCTTCGTCCGACATTGCGGCCATTTGGCTCTCATAGTTAAGAACCTTATCAGCCATCTTTTCTAGACGACGAAGTTCCCCTTTATCATTTTCGATAATTGTTTTTAAAATATTAGCCATGATTTTCCTTACTTTAGATTCTGAATATTTTAGAATGTTCTTTTAATTTTAGCATATTTACCATTATTTTTCAAGAAAGAATCCTTGTTTCACAAGGGGAAAAAAGGACTAGAAGCCAGTCTAGTCCATCATTTTTTAATGTTTAATTTCCCAAGAATGCAGGTAATATCCCAAAATACCAAAAGAGATTAATCCAGAAGGCCAAGCAAAAGATGATGCCAAAGACGAGAAGACTGATTTTTTTAATCAATACGGAGTATAGAATGGATAAAACACCAAAAACCACAAAGAGTTTTTTCATAACGAAATAATACACTGAAACTCCTCCTATTTGCCAATCCCAAGGAAGAAAAAACATGAGGAACCAGAGAAAGCAAATCGTAAGGATATATCTCTTGTAGTGCGCTTCAAGAAAGGCTTTTGTTTTCTCCATAGCAAACCTCCATTTCAGTCACTGTCTCTTCCCTTTTATTATACCAAAAAAACCTGGAAAAAGCTTTCCAGGTTCGGGTTTGAAATCACTGTCATACTAGAGAAATTACTTTATTCATGGGCTGATTCACTTTATTGACTTGATGAAGATGTCCCAAAATCGACCTTAGGAACTGTCTTGGCTTCTTCTGTTTCTTTAAAGGTTTCAGCTTCTTTAAAGTTCATCATATTCGCAAAAAGCACAGTTGGAAAACTTCTCAACTTTTGATTGTACTCGGCTGCGACTTTATTATAATCCTTGTGTGCTACAAAGATACGATTTTCACTGCCTGAAAGTTCGACCATTAGTTGCTCAACATTTTGATTGCTCTTGAGTTCTGGATAATTCTCCGTCAAGGAAATCAAGCGGGAAAGAGCAGAGCTCAACTCTCCCTGAGCCTTTTGGTTTTCTTCCGAAGTCACTGAGCTACTACCGATTTTAGCTCTAGCATCCGCAATCTTGGTAAAGACTTCGGTTTCATGATTCATTTGTCCTTTAACGGACTCCACCAAGTTACCAATCAAGTCCGAACGACGTTGGAGGGCCGTCGAGACATCGGCCTGAGCCTGCTCCACTTTAGTCTGTTCACCAACCAGACCATTATAGGTCGTCACTGCGGAACAACTTCCCAGAACTAGTAGTCCAAAAAAGATCGCCACTATTGAGAGAATTACTTTATTTTGTTTCATATCAAAACCTTAACACTTTCTTTTATCAACTTTTCTGAGAAAATACTCAGATTTTAAATCAATTTCCCAAACTTTGTTTTTACTTTTAATTAAGGAGTGAACTCTTGCAAAGGAGTCACCTTACTGCATGGAGAAATAGGTTTGAGCTATATACGATTACTCACCAGTCATCAGACGAACCGCCACCATCAAAGCCACCGCCATCCCAGCCTCCAGATGAGTCGGAGCCTGAGTCAGACCAAGAGGAACCTGAGTCTGATGAGTCACCGCCCCACCAGCCACCGCCAGAATCATCTCCACGTGAACCGCCACCACGACCACCAAATAGAAATCCGATAATTATCACGATGAAGTAAATGAGAACTCCAAATCCAATAACTCCATCACTCGAACTGCTTTTTTGATGACGTTTTGAAGATCGACTCTCAACGGTATACTTTTCAATTTCTCTTAGACGACTAGAATTAGAAGCATAGTCGTAGCTACTTTTAGAACTTGAAGCAGTTGTACTCGATCCACTATAGAACATGTAGTTTAGATTGTTTACTATTGAGAGAACACCCTTATTATAGTCACCATTTTTAAAGTAAGGACGTGCTGTTGTCAAGAACCTGTGAGTCTGATAGTCAGTGATCTTACTGGCCACATTATTACTGGTTTCAATCCGTGATTTTCTATCTTGGACTGCTACCACAATCAAGACACCGTGATTGTCTCCCGAGTAGCCAATTTTCCAAGCCCTAGCTGTTTCATTGGCTACAGTCTCGATTGTTTCTCCATCTAGGCTTTTCACAACGTAAACACCCATCTGGAATTTTTCTGATTTTTTACTATTTACATTATTCAATTCCCGAATCTGACTTATAGTCTCATCCGTTAAATAATGATCCGGGTCATAGATCCCGTACTCAGGTTTTTCAGGTGCTGTGAATGCTGACAAGAAGAGAAAGACCATCAGCAACCCAAGCAAGCGAACCAACAAACTATTTTTAAATAATCTGCTTCTTTTCATAATAACCTCCCTGATAAAGGAAAATTGATTGAAGGAATTATAGCATTTTGATTTTTACAAAGAAAGTGCATTTTCATTACAAATAGATTACAAAAGCTAGGAAAATGATTGAAATTTGATGACAGATTCTCCTCCAATTTGATAGGTTATTTTCTCCCTTTTTAGATAGAAAAAAAGAAGACTATGAAGTCTTCTTTTAAGTTATTCTTATTGGAAAATAAGCAAGGGTTACTTGCGTTTTCTTGCAATCAAGTGAATCGGTGTTCCTTCAAAGACGAAGGCCTTGCGGATTTGATTTTCCAAGAAACGCAGGTAAGAGAAGTGCATGAGTTCTTCTTCATTGACAAAGATGACAAAGGTTGGAGGCTTGGTTGCCACTTGGGTTGCGTAGAAGATCTTGAGGCGTTTTCCTTTGTCTGTCGGTGTTGGATTGATAGCAATGGCATCCATAATGACATCGTTCAAGACCGCTGATGGAATTCGGGTGTTTTGGCTTTCACTGATTTGCTTAATCATCTCAGGCAGTTTATGTAGACGTTGCTTGGTAAGAGCGGATACAAAGACAATCGGTGCGTAAGGCAGGTATTGGAACTGCTCACGGATATCTTCTTCCCAGTTTTTCATGGTGTGGTTGTCTTTCTCAAGGGTATCCCACTTGTTGACCACGATGATCATTCCTTTACCCGCTTCGTGGGCGAAACCTGCGATACGCTTGTCGTATTCACGGATACCTTCTTCGGCATTGAGGACCATCAAGACAACATCGGAACGGTCAATGGCACGCATAGCACGCATGACAGAGTATTTCTCTGTATTTTCATAGACCTTACCAGACTTACGCATACCAGCTGTATCAATCATGGTAAACTCTTGACCATCCGCATCTGTAAAATGGGTATCAATGGCATCGCGCGTTGTCCCAGCTACTGGACTGGCAATCACGCGGTCTTCTCCCAAAATGGCGTTGATCAAACTTGATTTTCCAACGTTTGGACGGCCAATCAAGCTGAATTTGATCACGTCTGGATTTTCTTCTTCAACTTCATTTGGTAGATTTTCCACGATGGCATCCAGCACATCACCGGTACCGATACCGTGGACAGACGAAATTGGCAACGGTTCGCCCAATCCTAGCGCATAGAAATCAAAAATATCATTTCGCATTTCTGGGTTGTCAACCTTGTTAACGGCAAGGATAACAGGTTTATGGGTTTTATAGAGTTTGCGAGCTACGTACTCGTCCGCATCTGTGATTCCTTCTTTCCCAGACACCACAAAGACGATGACATCAGCTTCTTCCATAGCGATTTCTGCTTGGTGCCTGATTTGCTCCATAAAGGGAGCATCGACATCGTCAATCCCTCCCGTATCAATCATACTAAAGGAACGATTGAGCCACTCACCCGTTGCATAGATACGGTCACGTGTCACACCCTCGACATCTTCTACGATTGAGATTCGCTCACCAGCGATCCGATTAAATAGGGTCGATTTCCCAACATTGGGACGTCCCACAATGGCAATAGTTGGTAAGGCCATGTTTTCTCACTTTCTACAATAACTTTTTCTGTTCTAGATTTTTTCGAGTTGAACGAGGTTCGGCTTGACCAAACTGCTCTGCTAAACGCTGACTCCAAGAGGTCGTCGCACGCGCACCAGCATAGTCTGCCTGTACTTGGTCATAGTCCAAAATCGCTTCAACTGGCTGTTCCTGGTATTCTTCCTCAAATACCACTTGGCTCAAAGGCAGTCTCGGTTTGACATCATGTTGTTGATTTGGTACGCCAAGGGCAATCCCAAAAACAGGGTAGGTATAGTCAGGCAGGTTAAAAAGCGCTGCCACTTCTTCCGACTTGTAACGGACTAAACCAATGATAACACCACCATATCCCAGACTCTCTGCTGCAAGCAAGGTGTTTTGACCAGCAAGCGCAGCATCCACAGACGTGATAAGGAGACCTTCCACTCCTTGAGGTTGGAAAGTGCCCGTATGAAGACTTGCTCCCTTTTCAGCTCGGTTCAAGTCGCCGACAAAGAGCAAAAAGGCAGCTGACTGGCGAATAGCTTCCTGAGGAACCAGTTCATATAGTGCATCTTTTTTCTCTTGACTGCACACAAGAATCACAGAGTAGGATTGGAAATTTTTCCAGGACGACGCCATTTGTCCAGCAGTCAAAATCTCTTCCAAGTCTGCCTGAGGAATCTCTTGCTCCTTAAAGCGACGAACCGAAGTATGAGCTTTCATCAGTTTAATGGTTTCTGTCATCGGCGATTTTCTCCTTCTAGTCTTGTCTCCTCAGCCAAATAACGGATTCGTTCCATGACCCGTCTAGCTTCCCAAGTCTCGTCATTTCCATTCTTTCCTTTGGCAAAATGTTTTTCCAAATCTTGGAAATTAAAGTTAGAAGTAAAGAAGGTTGGCAAATCTTCCTGCATGCGGTACTGAAGAATGACTTGGAGAATCTCATCACGTACCCAAGGTGTCGACTGCTCTGCTCCAATATCATCTAAGACTAAGACCTCAGCTAACTTGATGTCATCCACCAAGGTCTTCACAGTTCCTTCACCGATGGCATTTTTCACATCAATGACAAAGCTTGGATAGTGGATAATGGTCGTTGATGCCCCACGCTTTTCAGATAGGTCATGAGCTAAAGCTGCCATCATGAAACTCTTTCCAACACCAAAATCTCCGTAAAGATAGAGTCCTTTTCGGATGCTTGGGTAAAGGTCAACAAAGGAATAGAGTCTCTCAAAAATCGGCAACCGTCCTAGATCATCCAGGTCAATCTGAGCCAACTTCGCTTTCTTGAGACTTGCTGGTAGATTGATCAACTTAAGACGATTCTTAATTGCAGCCTCTTTTTCTGCCGCGATTAGTTCTGGTGTTTCTTCATAAGACACATCCGCATATCCGTGATTCATAACCAAGATGGGCTTGTAGCCACGCGCTATATAGTCCGCATCCCCACGAAGAAACTTATCCCGTTCTGTGATATATTGATTGAACTTGGAGATGCTACGATTTAACTCCTCTTGACTGAGGGATTCTTTCTGGATAAAAGCCGCCACATCTGGGTCTTTCATGATCTGCTGGACTAGGTCCTGATACTGAAAACGACTCGTCTGACGTTTGATAACGTCACCAACACTTTCCATCTAGTCTCCTCCTTCTTCTAATCGGGCTAACATTTCTTGTTTTTTACGTTCTAGTTCCAGACGAGTTTCTTCGCTGGTTTGATTTTTATATTCTGGGTTACTCCACTTGGGAACATTTGTCTTAGTCGAGCTAGTTTTCGATTTTTGGTCTTCATGGCCTTTTTGCTGACGCTCTCGAATCCGAAGCACAGCCTCTTCTGCTGTCCGAATTTTTTGATAAGCATAGTCATTTGCGACCTTCATGGCATATTTCTCATTGACATTAGCCGAATCAACCTTGTTAAAGGTTAGAAGCAAGACGATATTGATGACTTCATCCAACAAACCTAAAGACGCCATCTGGTGAAGGAGTTCTCGCTCACTCTGAGTGATGTTTCCCTTACGCGTTTGCTTGATTTCCGCTAAAAATTGTAGAGGAGTTTTATTTTTGGCTTCCCTGATAATGGTCATTTCTTTGGGGCTAAAGTCAGAAGTCGCTGGTTTTTGTGCTATTTTTTCACGCATGCGTTTGACTGAAATAACCTGAGCCACAGCTGTCGTCTTGGCTAATTGATAGGTTTCAAACCAGGTCCATTTTTTTTCATCTGCAATGGCAAACAATTCCAAAACATCCGTCTGCTCGTTTTCAAAACGCATACCATCTCGAGCCATCAGGCGCTGAAAATGTTCCAAATCAAAATCGTTTTTTAACTTGCTTTTTGACTCGGTTGGTGTCACTTCTTCAGTCAGGGTTGGAAAGACTTGGCTCAAAGAAACCGAGAGTGCTTCTCCCTCACTTGGAGCCTGCTTCATAGCAGAAACAGCTGTATCCCCAATCTTTTTCTCTAATAATCTGCTATAGACAGAATGGCTTAAAAATTCCTGACTGGAGAGGGGAGGATGAAGCTGTAATTCATAGGTTTCTCCCCTTTGATAAAGGGTCAACAAATCCAAAGCAGATAAGATTTTAAAGGATTGGAGCAAGGTCGGCATGCCAAAGTTTAAGTGGTTGAGGATATGGGAAAAGAGGTGTTCCTTTTGCCCACCATCCCAAAAGGTAATGGCGTATAGATAGAGGCTCAGTGCCTCCTGACCGATAATCGGGAGGTAGCACTGCACCAGAGAAGAGGTATCTTGCGACACCCGATTATTCTTTAGAAAAGAAAAACGGTCATTTGGCTTCATCTATTTTTCCTTTTTCTTCTTAGAGGACTGGGTAATTTGCTGGAGCAGACTCTCCAACTCACTCACATCCTTAAAGCTACGGTAAACACTGGCAAAACGAACATAGGTAATCTCATCCAGCTCCGCCAATTCTTCCATGACTAAAGACCCAATATATTCACTTTGGATCTCATTCTCACTGCGACTACGGAGTTTTTGCTCAATACGATTGACCACCATGTTGATTTCATCACTTGACACAGGACGCTTCTGGGCTGAGCGGATAATCCCATTAAAGATTTTATCTCGCGAAAACTGTTCTCGCGTACCGTCTTTTTTGACGACAACCAGCGTTCTTTCTTCTACTCGTTCATAGGTTGTAAAACGATGCTGACACTCGTCGCACTCACGTCTTCGACGGATGGTATTTCCTTCTTCGGCTTGTCGACTATCAACAACACTAGACTTGGTAGCCCCACATTTTGGACAACGCATGCATTTCCCTCCTTGTCGTTTTCTTTTCATTATACCATTTTTTGAGCAATTCCCAAAACAATTCTTATTTTTACTTGACAAGTTTTTTGTTTTATTGTATTATTTAATTAGAACAATAAAGATAAAGAAAGGAGACTATGATGTCCTGGTCATTTGATAATACAAAACCCATTTATTTACAGATTATGGAAAAAATTAAACTACAGATTGTTTCCCATAAACTGGAACCCAACCAACAGCTCCCTACCGTAAGAGAACTGGCGAGCGAGGCTGGGGTCAATCCCAATACCATTCAGCGCGCCTTGTCTGACCTTGAACGCGAAGGATTCGTTTATAGCAAACGAACAACTGGTCGTTTTGTCACCGAGGATTTGGACCTCATCGTTCAGTCCCGCAAACAACTTTCCGAGGAGCAACTGCAACACTTCGTCTCTTGCATGCTTCAATTTGGCTACAAAAAAGAAGAACTGCCAAATGTATTAAGCGACTATATTAAAGGAGTTTAAGACTATGACACTACTAGCACTTGAAAATGTATCAAAATCATATGGAGCAACTGCGGCACTTGACAATATCTCACTAGAGATCTCAGCTGGAAAGATTGTCGGTCTCCTTGGACCAAACGGATCCGGGAAAACAACCTTAATCAAACTGATCAATGGCCTCCTTCAGCCAGATAAAGGACGTGTCCTCATTAACGGACAGGATCCAAGTCCTGCTACCAAGGCGATCGTCTCTTATCTACCAGACACAACTTATCTCAATGAGCAAATGAAGGTCAAGGAAGCCCTAACCTACTTCAAGACCTTCTATCAGGATTTCAATCTTGAACGCGCCCAACATCTGCTTGCAGACCTTGGCATTGATGAAAATAGTCGCTTAAAGAAATTATCAAAAGGAAACAAGGAAAAGGTCCAACTAATCCTCGTTATGAGCCGTGAAGCCCGCCTCTACGTTCTGGACGAACCAATCGGAGGTGTGGATCCAGCTGCTCGTGATTATATCCTCAATACCATCATCAACAACTATTCCCCAACTTCTACGGTCCTGATTTCAACCCACTTGATTTCAGATATTGAGCCAATCTTGGATGAGATTATCTTCCTCAAAGACGGAAAAGTCGTTCGCCAAGGAAATGTTGATGATATTCGTTACGAGTCAGGTGAATCAATTGACCAGCTCTTCCGCCAGGAATTTAAAGCCTAAGCAAAGGAGATTATTATGTTTTGGAATCTAGTTCGTTATGAATTTAAGAATGTCAATAAATGGTATTTAGCGCTCTATGGAGCTGTGCTTGCAATTTCAGTTTTGATTGGAGCTTTTCTTGGTAGCCTTAGCCAGAGTTACAATTCTAACAATGCTGTTTATTTCATCTTCTTTTTGGTACTAGTCTTTGGAGGACTTAGCGTCACTCTTTGGATTGCAACAATCTTTTTAATCATCCGAAGATTCAAGGGGAGTGTTTATGACCGCCAAGGGTATTTGACCCTGACCTTGCCTGTCTCTGAGCACCAAATCATCATCGCAAAACTTTTAGGTGGTCTTGTCTGGTCCATCTTAAGCTATATCGTCTTTATCTTGAGTGTATTGATTATCTTCTTCTTAGCACCAATAGAAAAAGACTTCACTGTCCTCTATAACTTCATTTCCCCTTACCTCAGCTACGGCTGGCTGTATGCCCTATCACTATTTGTCGGTTCGATTACATGGATTTTATCCATTTACCTTTCCATCTCAATCGGGCAACTCTTTAACGAGTATCGAACAGCTATGGGAATTCTAGCCTATATCGTCATTGCCATCGTCATTGGTTATGTTTCTATCTTTTTCCGAATTGAAAATAACTTTAACATGATGATTGGTACAGAAATCTTGCGCGATCTCTTTTTATCAGCTATCTACTATCTCGGTACCTACTATATTTTGAAAAACAAGGTTAATTTGCAATAAAAAATGCCCAGCTAGAAAGCTGGGTTTTTCTTTAACTCAATATCAAACTGGCTACAATAGGGCTAACAAAAACATAGAGAATACCGGTGACACCGATTGCCAAGCCACCCATAGCTCCTGCTACAGACCCGTATCGAAAGGCCGTACCCGTTCCGACAGCATGACCTGTCCCTCCAAGGGAAAGACCTACAGCCACTGGATCATCAATTTTCAACCACTTCAAAAGAGTTGGTCCGATCACACTAGTTAAAATCCCAGTTGCCACTACGACGACCAAGGTCACAGTCGTCAAACCCTGCAATTTTTCTGTAATCCCCACTGCCATAGCGGTTGTCACTGACTTGGGAAAGAGAGAAATGGCTAGGAAAAAGTCCATGCCAAATATTTTCGCCACTATAGCAGTGAAGCTAGTATTGACAACTACTGCTAACAGACTACCAAAGAGAATACTCCGAGCATGGTGCTTCATCAAGTGAAAACTCTTATAAAGCGGAATCCCTAGAGCCACTGTCGATGGGACAATCAAATTATTCAGATAAACCCCACCTTGGTAATAATCTTGATAAGAAATACCCGTCGCCTTAAGGAAAATAATGATAAAAATAGCCGACAAAAGCAAGGGCGTTGTCAATGGATGGGGAAAACGTCTGTAAATCAACATCCCCATTAGATAAGCTAGGATAGATAATGCGATTCCAAACAGAGGATTGGAAACAAATTCGCTCATTTGGCATCTCCTTTCTCATAATCTCCCTCAAACCGTCGCTTGATAAACTGAACCACTAGGGCGATAAGGATAATATTGATGACAGCCGCAAAAAAGACAATCAAGACAATGGGCAAGAGATAGGGTGCAATCACATCAAACTTTTCCATGATACCCACTGCTGGCGGCAAAAAGAGAATGGTCATATTGGCCAGCAAGAAATTCCCGACCATATTGACATGCCTTGTTCTCAGCCACTTGAACTGCAGGGCTAGAAAGAGAATAATCAAACCGATAATACTGCCTGGGATGGGCAGATGAAAGAAACTGGAGATTCCCTCACCGATTAGAGAAATCACAAAGAGAATCATTAATTGAACATATAATTTCATCCTAAACTCCATGAAATAAACTTCTTGCATACCAGTTTACTCTTTTTTCAGAAAATTTCAAGGAAATATTGAAATTCTTCTTTCTTGCAAGGATTAGCTAAAAGTAGTATAATCATTGCATGCGCAATCATCTTGTGTTAGAGAGACAGTCAGTAATGATTTTGTGATTTTTACTTTGAAAAGAAAGGAGAAAGCAATGACCTACTTAGAAAAATGGTTTGACTACAACCGCCGTCAAAAAGAAATGGAATCCTTGTTGGAAGAAACTATTGCCCAGCAGAGTGAACAAAGGCTGAATTTAAAAGAGTTTTACCTGCTCTACTATCTGAATCTAGCCCAAGAAAAATCTCTACGACAGATTGACCTGCCAGATAAGCTCCATCTCAGCCCAAGCGCTGTTTCTCGAATGGTGGCTAGATTAGAAGAGAAAAACTGCGGTTTGCTTAGTCGCAGATGTTGCGATCAGGATAGACGGGCCAGTTTTATCTGTCTGACTGACGAGGGACAAACAACCCTGGCTTATCTACAAAAGGCCGTCGAAGAAAGATTGGAAACCAGTCTTGATTTCTTGCCTTAATGAGTATTTTTAAAAAAGTTGCGTGCGCAATCATTTTTCTTGACATTCCTCTTTTCAAGGAGTACAATAAAGTCAAGATTGAACAAAGGAGTTTAATATGATCGAAATTACCTATCTAGACACCAGCAAACAAGAGAGAATCATGACGTTCGAGTCTTACCAAGACTTTGAACGTTCTCAACAAGCTTGCCTTATCGGTGTCGCAGACTATTACCCCGTTCAAAAATTGACCTATAATGGTCATGATTTGGACTACCATGGGACTTACGGAGATGTCTTCTTCTATCTCATGAAACAAGATTTAAGCCAATATAACTAAAAAAGGAGAAATACAATGGCAAAAGCAATTACAGATGCAACATTTGAACAAGAAACAAAAGACGGTTTGGTCTTGGTAGACTTCTGGGCAACTTGGTGTGGTCCATGTCGTATGCAAGGTCCAATCTTGGATAAATTGTCTGAAGAACTTTCAGAAGATGTCTTGAAAATCGTTAAAATGGATGTTGATGAAAATCCAAACACAGCTCGTGCTTTTGGAATCATGTCTATCCCAACTCTTCTCTTCAAAAAAGACGGCCAAGTGGTTAAACAGGTTGCAGGTGTTCATACTGCAGAACAAATCAAGGCCATCGTTGCTGAATTGAGCTAATCAAACGAGAGACCAAGTACTTTATTTGGTCTCTTTTTTCTTGCCCTTTGCCATTTTTCAAAAAATATGCTAAACTGTAGGTAGAATATTACGATGTTTGGGACATGCCATCGCTAAAAAAAACCTCTACTTGGTATTTTTTAGCTCCCCTCAAGGGAGCTTTTTGCGTGCTCTGAACATTTCCCATTTTGGAAGGAGTACTATGAAACGTCAATCAGCCTTGGTCGTCTTTAGCGGCGGTCAAGATTCCACAACCTGCCTCTTTTGGGCTAAAGAACACTATGAAACAGTCGAAGCCGTCACCTTTGCCTACGGCCAACGCCATCATCTCGAAATTCAAGTTGCTGAAGAAATCGCTAAGGAACAAGGCATTCGTCATCACTTCTTAGATATGTCTCTGCTAGGGCAAATCACTGAAAATGCCCTGACCTCTGATCTGGAAATCGAGCAAAAAGAGGGAGAGGTTCCCAATACTTTCGTTGACGGCCGCAACCATCTCTTTCTGTCCTTTGCAGCAGTTCTTGCCAAGCAACGAAGCATTAAAGACATCGTGACAGGTGTCTGCGAAACAGATTTCTCAGGCTACCCTGATTGTCGGGATGTCTTTGTCAAATCTCTCAATGTTACTCTCAACCTTGCCATGGATTACGACTTTGTTATCCAAACACCTCTCATGTGGCTAGACAAGGCTGAGACTTGGGAGTTAGCCGACCAACTCGGTGCCTTTGACTATGTTCGTGAAAAGACCTTGACCTGCTACAATGGGATTATCGGAAGTGGCTGTGGAGATTGTCCAGCCTGCCACCTACGCCAGCATGGCCTTGATGTTTATCTCTCACAGAAAGGAGAGAGCTAATGTTTTTTGCTCCCAAAGAAATCAAACAGGAAACTGGGGAATCTCTTATCTACAATCCTCACAGAACCTTGGTATCAAAAGAGTTCACCTTCGATGCTGCCCACCACCTCTTTCACTATGAGGGAAAATGCAAGTCCCTGCACGGCCACACTTATCATCTGCAAATTGCTGTCAGTGGATTTTTAGATGAACGGGGTATGACCTATGACTTTGGAGACATCAAAGCTATCTACAAGAACTACTTAGAACCCCACTTGGATCATCGCTATCTCAATGAAACCCTGCCTTATATGAACACGACTGCTGAAAATATGGTTTACTGGATTTTCCAAACTATGAGTCAAGAGTTGCCCGACGAGCGCGGTCTCCGTTTGGAATACGTTCGCCTCTATGAAACTCCGACTGCCTTTGCGGAGTTTAGACGGGAGTGGTTAGATGACTAGGGAACGTGTCCTCAAACTACCGGTTCTGGAAATCTTTGGTCCAACCTTTCAAGGTGAAGGTCGTGCTATTGGGCAGAAAACCATGTTTGTCCGCACTGCTGGTTGTGACTACCACTGCGACTGGTGCGACTCTGCCTTTACTTGGGATGGTTCTGAGAAGCCTACTCGCATGACAGCTGATGAAGTCATCGCTGCCTTAGATAAGCTAGGAAGCTACGACTATGTAACCCTATCTGGCGGAAATCCTGCTATCCTAGCAGCCAACATGGCTGAACTGGTCACTAAGCTCAAGGAACGTGGTGTCACTCTGGCAGTTGAGACCCAAGGCTCCCGCTGGCAAAATTGGTTAAAAGATATCGATCAGGTCACTCTGAGTCCCAAACCTCCTTCATCCAAGATGGAAGTCAACTTCGAAACCTTGGACTTTATCGTTTCCCAACTAGATCCAGACAAGGTCACCTTTAAAATTCCTGTCTTTGACGATGGCGATTTGGCCTTTGCCAAAGGGATTCAAGAACGCTACCAACCAGATGTCCTCTTCTTATCAGCAGGAAATCCTGAGCCCAAAGCTACAGGAAATATTGTCCAAGACCAACTGGATCGCCTCAAAGAACTCTGGGAACGCGTCGCTGCTGACGATAGCTGGGGCAATGTCCGCGTCCTTCCTCAACTTCATACCCTCCTCTACGACAACCAACGTGGTGTTTAAGATTAGAAAGAAAAAATCATGTCAAAACAAGAAGAAATGAAAAACCTAAGCCTGCTGGGCAACAAAGAAACCAACTACATTTTTGACTATCAACCAGAAGTCCTCGAATCTTTTGACAATCGTCATGTGGAAAATGACTATTTCATCAAATTCAACTGTCCTGAATTTACCTCGCTTTGCCCAATCACTGCTCAGCCAGACTTTGCGACCATTTATATTTCCTACATTCCTGACAAGCTCTGTGTCGAGTCAAAATCTCTCAAACTCTACCTCTTTAGCTATCGAAATCATGGAGATTTTCATGAAAACTGTATTAACACCATCGGAAAAGACTTAATCAACTTGCTTGACCCTCGCTATTTGGAGGTATGGGGAAAATTCACTCCGCGCGGTGGCATCTCAATCGACCCTTACTACAACTACGGTAGACCTGGAACCAAGTATGAAGGCTTGGCAGAACAACGCCTCTTCCAACACGACCTTTATCCAGAGAAAATTGACAACCGTTAATACTCTTCGAAAATCTCTTCAAACCGCGTCAATGTCGCCTTGCCGTAGGTATGGTTACTGACTTCGTCAGTTCTATCCACAACCTCAAAGCACTGCTTTGAGCAACCTGCGGCTAGTTTCCTAGTCTGCTCTTTGATTTTCATTGAGTATAAACAGATACGAAAAAGCCCTGTTCCTCAAACTGAGGAGCAAGGCTTTTTAAGTTTCAATTATTCTTCTGTTTCAAGGAAGTTTTTCGCAACAAGGGCTGCAAGAACGCCACCAACGATTGGGGCAAGGATGAAAATCCAAACTTGTTGAAGGGCTGCGCCACCTACCAAGACAGCAGGAGCCAAGCTACGAGCTGGGTTTACTGAAAGTCCAGTGATGTTCAATCCCACAAGGATCAAGGCTGTCAATGACAAACCGATTACCAAACCAGCGATTGCGCCATTACCTTTGCTTGCTGAAGTGACAGTCATGATAACTAGGACAAACAAGAAAGTTGCGATGACTTCAAACAAGAATCCACCAAAGACAGTGACACCGTTTGCCAAGGCATTTTCGCCAAGACTAGCAGTCGACATACCTGAGTTAGACAAGAGGAAGAATACTGCAGCTGACGCAAGGAAAGCTCCAACTACTTGTCCAAGGATGTAGTTTACAAGTTCTGAAGATGACAAACGTTTGTTTACAAACATAGCGATCGAAACAGCTGGGTTCAAGTGAGCACCCGAAACAGTTCCGATTGAGAAAGCTGCGACTACGATTGCCAAACCAAAGGCAAAAGCAATTCCAAGGTGTCCAAGGCCATCAAGACCATTCCCAAAAACAACAGCTCCTGTTCCGATGAACACAAGCATAAATGTACCGATTAATTCAGCAACAAATTTTTTCATGATAAGTCTCCTTTTTTTCGAACTATGTATTAGTCTATCAAAAGAAGGAAAGGGTTTCAAGAAAATTGACTGGAAAGTTATTTGAAAATCATGAAACGACTCGCTTATCCTTAGTACTGAAAAGATTGAATAGCTTCTTTCAAGTCATCTTGTAAAAGTTTATGACAGTCTAGTTGAAGGTAAATTTCCAGCAAACAAGATCTGAAATTGGAAAATTTATGGAAATCATTTACTTCTTTCAAGGGAAATTCGACTGTTTGCAGCCAAGCAGTGAGGAGGGACGGTTCGATTTTCCCTCGTAAGATTGGTTCATAAAACGCTCTGGCTAATCGCCAATCTTCATCATTTGTAAAACGAATCTCAACACGTTTAAAGATTTTCCCAATGATTTCAAATGCTTCGGCTATATCTGACTTTGGAAAGCTAGGGTGGCATATAACTTCCGTCAAGAGATCCGCTCCATGCGCAAAAGCGTGAACCCAACCATACTGATTTGAAAAACCTGTCGTATCCTTTTCTTTTTTTAGGTAATACAAACCTTGAGACAGCATAGCATTTCTTATATCAGCTTTTAAACCTTTATAGAAAAGAGAGTGCTCGTTACCATCTGCAGACAAAAGATTGGCATAAATAAGCGCCCTAAAAGAACGTTTAAGAGCCGAAACTCCTCTACTATCAATCCCTTTGTATAGACCTTCATCAGAGGAGACCTCTTCTGAGATAAACTGAAACTGCTCAAGGGAAAACAGTTCTTCTTGAATCCCTCTAGCCAAACTCGTAAAAACAAGTTCGTCTCGAATTTCTGGAGAGGGATCTCCCAAATGCTCGATCAACCACTGAATTTCTTCTCGGCTATAGCTTGGTTTTTCTTCTGTCACTTTTCTTTGTAATTTTTTACGCATCTCAAGTACCTCTACATTTCTAGCAACTGTTCAAAAAACCAGCCCAAGATAACTTTCTGTCTTATTCTCTTTTAGATGGACGTTTCCCTGCTGCAATCGCATCTGCTTCTGTCATCTCAACAACGTTAGCTTTATTCGTTTTTGAAGGCATTCTATCCTTACTATACCAATAAACTTTTGATTTCCCATGGTCTGCAACATAGACAATTCTATCTTGCTGTTGAGCTTTGGTTTCAGCTTCACGCGCAGCTCTTTTTTCTTCTTCTTTTTGAGAAATTAACGACTCAACTGCACCTATTCTATCAAGCAACTCTGTCTTTTTATCATTATTTTCAATCTGATTAACTGTCTCTTTAGCAGACTTCACTTGACTCGCATCTTGACTGTCTTCCAATTGTTTGACTAAGGTTTCACCTTTTTCTTGCAACTCCTTTGCAGCTTTTTCTTTGGCAATTCTCTCTTCTTCTAGTTTTTCTTTAGCTTTTTTCTCTTCTTCGATTCGTTTTGCTTCCTCTATACTAGATGAAGTATCTGTGGTTGAAGCTGTCGAAGTAGTAGATGTCGCAGTCTGCTTAGTTTCTGACTGAGAAGATGAAATTTTCTTTGTGACTGTCGGAGTTTGAAGAGCAACTGCAACAAAACTGACAATGAAAATCCCGATCATTAGATTTCTTTTTCGAATATCTGGTGCTTTCTTTACAAAATACCAAATACCAACTCCGCTCAAAACAAGATAGAGAGTAGGCAAAGCAATCAATAAAATGATTCCCAACAAAACTAGACCAATTTTGATAAAATGCATTCTTTGGGGATCTTGCTCTAGCCATTCTTTGATTCTATTCATATTATTCTCCTAAAATTTGCCCATTTCCCTACTCTCCCAACTGGGCACTGTAGGCTATAATCTGGTCAACTGTGTCAGACAAGAACTGGATGGTATCACGTAATGGTTTATCTGTTGAGATATCGGCTCCGATAATCATGGCTGACTCAAGCGGTGTCTTGCTGCCACCTGATTTGAGGAGATTGAGCCAGTCTCTAGCTCCAGTTTCAGAGTTTTTCAGATGGAGGTAACCTGCAGTAGAGATAACAAGGCCTGCTGAGTATGTGTAGCTATACAAGCCCATGTAGTAGTGAGCTTGACGCATCCAAGTCAAGGCTGCATCATCGTCAATTTCAATGGCATCTCCCCAGAAGTCCGTCAAGACTTCCTTCATAATGCTGTTGAGTTTGCTTGCTCCAAAAGTTTCCCCTTCTTCAATCAGTGTATACACCTTACGCTGGAAGGCAGCTTCCAAGAGGTGGGTGATAAAGTTATGGAAGTAGGTGTCTGTCAAGCGGTGAGCAAGAGCGAAGCGTTTTTGACGTGGGTCGTCAGATTGGTGTTCCAAGTAATCACTTAACAGCAATTCATTGAAGGTTGACGGCGCTTCGACATAGTAAGTCGACATGTGGGCATTGAAGTAGCTTTGGTGATTATCTGAAAAGATAAATTGACCAGAATGCCCAATTTCATGAATCAAGGTATAGACATCGCTCAAACGACCAGTCCAACTCATGAGGACATAAGGGTGCACGCGATATGGATCTGTAGCATACCCACCAGAATCCTTGCCACTATTAGCAGCAAAGTCCACCCAGCGTTCTTCTTGATAGCGAGCAACTTCCTGACAATATTCTTGTCCCAAAGGTTCTACTGACTTCATGACCAAATCATAGGCGTCGTCAATAGTCACTTCAGGATTGAGGGCACTGTCCAAGTCCAATTTCCAGTCTGCAAAGGTCATCTTTTCAAGACCATTAACCTTGGCAACATGCTTGAGGTATCTCTGAGCAACTGGCGCAAAATCCTTCATGATGAGGTCAATTTGACGGTCAAACATGGCACGATCTACTTCTTGCTCAGCTAGGAGATAATCAAAGACTGAGTCATACCCCTTCATATCTGCCAACAATTTCTCAGACTTGACCTGAGCTAAGTAGGCTGCCGCAGCTGTATTCTGGTGCTTACGAAGTCCTTCTGAAAAAGAACGGAAGGATTTTTCACGCACCTCTGCATCCTCATGATTTTGGTAGAAATTCTCATAAGTTACAAAGCTGTTTTTGTAGGTCTTGCCATGGGCTTCAAAGTCAGCCATTTCAAAATCCCCAGCTCGCATCTTAGTATAAATGTCCTGTGGGCTGTAGAAAACTTCACCCAGATTGGTCAAGGCCTTCTCCACATCCGCCCCTAGGTAGTGGGCTTTTTTGATTTTGGCCTGACGAATGGCTGCCGTTAAGTGTGGCAGCTCACCCAGACGATCCAAGACTTTCTCGTCTGCTGCCACCAAGGCGTCGTCAAAGAAGGTCAAGGCTACGCTGGCATCTGTTTCAAATTCCATCCCAGCTTGAGCGATATTAGCAAACTCTTCATTGCTATAGTCTGTCGTCTGAGGCATAAAGGCGTAATTGCCGATATGACTCATCTGGATATAGATTTGCTCCAATTCCGCAAAGGCCTTCTCGAAATCTTCAAAAGTATGAAGATTACCCTTGTAGTCACGGCTAAATTGATTGATGTCTTCGCGCGTTTTCTCGATTGCACGCAAGAAATCCTCACGGTCTTGATATAGGGCTGTTAAGTCCCAAAGTTCCTTTTCTGGAAATTCTGAACGATGTTTTTGTTCCATTTTCTTCCTCTTATTTCTCTAATTCTACTAAAACACTAAGGGCTGATAAGGCGTAAAGTGGCGCTGTTTCTGCTCGCAAAATCCGAGGACCAAGGCCTGCCAAGACGGCTCCTTTAGCTTCAAAACTTTCAATTTCTGCTGGTGAGAGACCACCTTCCGGACCAAAGATAAAGAGCAATTTGGCTCCTTTTTCAAGACCAGCAACTGCTTGTAAGAGCGCAGCGGCTTCTCCTTCTTTCGCTGACTCTTCATAGGCCACTACGATAGAGTCAAACTGGTCCAGCTCTGCTAGAAAATCTGCTTTTTTCTCGAAAAGCTGGATACTTGGGACCAGATTCCGCTTGCTTTGTTCTGCTGCTCCAAGGGCAATTTTTTCTAGTTTTTCGGCTTTCTTGCCCAACTTCTTGCCGTCCCACTTGGCGACTGACCAATCGGCAGGAAAGGCCCAGATTCGACTAGCTCCTAGTTCTGTTACTTTCTGAGTAATAAACTCCAGCTTGTCTCCCTTGGGAAAACCAGATGCGATGGTTACTTGAACGGGCAGTTCCACATTGTCAGCTAATTCTTCAACCAATTCAAACTGACGATTTTCCACATCCAGCACGCGCGCCAAACGCTTGATGCCATCATCAAAGACCAAGGTCACCTTATCATCTTCTTTCAAGCGCATGACCTGAAACATATGCTTGCCGGTTTCCTTATCTTCGATAATGACAGGAGAGATTGCACTGCCCTTGACAAAATACTGTTGCATGCTAGCCTCCAATCACACCTGAAATATCCTTAGTCTTCTTAAAGACACAGGCATTCCATTCCCCTTGCATCATGTGGGTTTCAAGGAAAAATCCAGCTGACTCAACCGACTCGCGCACCATGTCCCACTTTTCCTTGATAATCCCACTCATGATCAGGTAGCCTTCGTCCTTGACCAAACGATAAGCATCCTCTGTCAGATGAATGAGAATATCCGCTAAGATATTGGCCACAATGACATCTGCTTCAATCTCCACACCCTTGAGCAAATCTCCAGTAGCAACATGGATGTTTTCCATGCCAGGGTTGAGCTCGATATTTTCCTGAGCGACACGAACCGCCACATCATCCAGGTCATAGGCGAAGATTTCCTTGGCACCCAGAAGCGAGCTGGCAATAGAAAGAACACCTGAACCAGTTCCTACATCAAGCACCGTTTCGCCGCCACGAAGAACCTGCTCCAAGGCGAAAAGGCTCATCTTGGTCGTTGGATGCGTTCCAGTCCCAAAAGCCATGCCTGGATCCAGTTTGATAATCTTTTCTCCAGCAGCCGCCTCGTAGTCCGTCCAGGACGGCACAATGGTCAAGTCGTGAGTGATGCGAGCTGGCTCATAGTATTTCTTCCAGTTGTCTGCCCAGTCTTCCTCAGCCAAGGCAGTCGTCCCCATCTTGACTTCTCCTAAGTCCATAAAATCTGCCAATTCTGCCAGACGTGCCTGCAAGTCTGCCTCAACCGTTGCTACATCAACCGTTTCGGGATAATAGGCTGTCACCACGATTTCTTCTTGCTGCTCGACCTCTGGGAAAATCTCACCAAATCGGTCAACATTTCCCACATAGTCCATACTATCCTCGATCGCAACACCTTGCGCTCCTAGCTCAATCAAGAGATTAGAGACCAGCTCCTCCCCCTCACGCTTCACTGTAACTTTTAACTCTTGCCATGTTTCCATTTATATTGTGCTTACCTTTCCATCAGGTCAAAAATAGTCTTTCCAATAACAATAATAAGATTATCTCTTAATTTCTTCTCTAACTCTAAGTCAATACCACTATTCTGTATGAATTTGTTTTCTACCATTTTATATAAGCGTCTCACTCTATTAGGATTTCCTGCAGCAAAATTAGGAGCATAATGATAAACAACTACTGGGACCTTATCATCAATTGAGCGTTTAGCAATCTGATTCCACAGATATTTATCAGTAATACCAAGAGACACTCCGTAAAGAATAATTATGTCAGAATTTTTAATTATCTCGCTATTCCTAACATCCATATTTTCTCTATATTCTTTCAAAATATATTCTTTTATAAGAAAACTTTTTTGCTCATCACTAAATGTAGCTGATATTTGTGACTCGTCACTGACCCCTAAAATTGTACAAGCATCTAAAATACCATGCACATGGATTGGTTTTGATATTTGAAAACTATAAGCATTATGCCTCAGAGCATTACTAAATGTTACTGTTGATGATTCATATAACTTATCAAGTATACCAGTATAGTTTAAACTAAGAATATTTACATGATCATTTCCAATTGGCTTGTCATTATACTTTTGGCTAATAACTTCTTGATTTGATATAGGACAATCAGTCTTAATTCGATTTAGAGTGTTTTCAAAATCAATTTTATAATTTTCAACATTAAAGGTTTCATCTACCATCCTTAAATAAGCAATTAAATCATCGATTATATCAGTAAAATCATCAATGAATTTATCCTTTGATTCTTTGCTTAGAATAATTCCAGAATTCTTTTTTGTTAATTCTCCAATTGATAATTCAAAATCTGACCAATTTTTATAATCATTTACTTTATCTGTAAATAACGATTCATAGATTAAATTTGAATATCCTTCTTTCTCTTTCCTTTCCATATAAACTTTATGTTGAAAATCATAGAAATCCTTGTATTTTGTTTTTAAACCATATTGCAAATCTAAACCATTCCCAACAATATATGTAATATTCATTACTTAAATAATTTCCTTCCAAATGACTCTTCCTAATCAACCAGCATTCCACTATTTTGAAAAAGTTTTTACCGTCCCTTAAATTCTTCAATCACATCTGTGTAGTGTTCTTTCATTGCACTATGAATCTGCTGTTTAAAAATACCAAACATAAGATAATAAACAAATAGAACAATTCCTGCTAACAGTATCAATAATAAAAAATATACTGAAAGAGGCAGTACGAGACCTCCATCACTCAGTAAGGGTATAACAAGCATCAATACCCAAATAACAGCCGTAGAAATCCCAGCTACTTTCATACCACTTTCTCTCTGCTTCTTTAACTTTAAATATTCCATATAGATGAATGTAGCTTCTTCTCTAGAATATTGTCCAGTTTTTAGTTTGCGTTTAACTTCCTTATTTAACGTCGTTGTTGCAATTGCAAAAATCATTTTACTTCCTCCATATAATCCCTCACTCTATCCTGCAACTGGGGCACGACCTTATCTGAGCCAAGAAACTCATCAGTGCTCATCATTCTATATCCCTGTCCTTCATCGCCAAAGACGATACTATCAAACTGTTCCTGCGTTAACTTACCAACTAGAAAGACGGATTCCTTCCCCTCGAAAAGCATGCTTGGGTACACCTTACTCCAAAGCAGACAATCTTCAGTCAGATGAATTCCCAGTTCTTCATAAACTTCACGCGCCGCGCACTCAAAAGGACTTTCATCGCCTTCTCGCCCACCACCAGGCAGTTCCCAGGTATTAGGGTATGGAATGTTTGATTTGTCATCACGTAAGATAGTTAAGAGCTTATCACCACAAAAGAGGGCAATTTTGCAACCTGTAAAATCAGAAATTTCTATTTCCATATTAGACTCCTAATATCTCGGATAAGGATAAAACTCTCCCTCTTCCAAGCCGACTTTCCCCTCTTCAAAGACTTCTTGGTTCCATTCCATGACGAACTCTTCTGCTTCTGGGTCCTCCAAAAAGTCCATAAGGGCATCCAGTCCAACCTCGGCAGTATCTTTGAGGAAAAGTGCAAAATAAGCTAAAAATTCACGAGAAAATCCTTTTTTAGGCAGGTAAGGGATGACCGTCAAATAGTCTTCTGCATTAACCGTTGACTTGGCAGGATTGTAGAAAAGAACCGCTTCCTCAAAAAGGATATCGTCTGACGAAACCTCTCCGTCCTCATCCACCATCTCCACACCAGCAGCGTTTTGCGCTTCTAGTAAAAAACTCACTTCTACCGCGTGATTGCGCTTGTCCCAACTAATCTCAAAGTCAAAGGGAAAGTTCTTGTCCAACTCCTCCTCTAAAACATCTAAAAATCCGTATGTTGCCATTTTGTCCTCTTTCTATGCGACTCTTTAATCGCCCCGAATACTCGGAATTATGCTAAAATAGATACTACCATCTTACCACATATACATCAGAAAATCCATGTTAGAAAGGACTGCTATGCCAGACAATCTCGCGCTTCGCATGCGCCCAAAAACCATCGACCAGGTCATCGGTCAGGAGCATCTGGTCGGACCTGGAAAAATTATCCGTCGCATGGTGGAAGCCAATCGTCTGTCTTCCATGATTCTCTACGGACCTCCAGGTATTGGCAAGACCAGTATTGCCTCTGCCATCGCTGGAACGACCAAGTATGCCTTTCGGACCTTTAATGCGACAGTCGATAGTAAGAAGCGACTCCAAGAAATCGCTGAAGAAGCTAAATTCTCAGGTGGACTAGTTCTGCTACTGGACGAGATTCACCGACTAGATAAAACCAAACAAGACTTTCTTCTTCCCCTCTTAGAAAGTGGTCTGGTCATCATGATTGGGGCTACGACTGAAAATCCTTTCTTTTCTGTCACTCCAGCCATTCGTAGTCGTGTTCAGATTTTTGAGTTAGAACCCTTGTCTAATCAAGATGTTAAACAAGCCCTGCAAATTGCCATCAGCGACCCTGAAAGGGGATTTGACTTCCCAGTTGAGCTAGATGAGGATGCCCTTGATTTTATCGCAACTTCTACAAACGGAGATCTTCGCTCTGCCTTCAACTCACTTGACTTGGCTGTTCTTTCTACTCCCGAAAATGACAAGGGCATCCGTCATATCACTCTTGATATCATGGAAAACAGCCTGCAGAGGAGTTACATTACCATGGATAAGGATGGGGACGGTCACTACGATGTCCTTTCAGCACTGCAAAAGTCCATCCGTGGCTCGGATGTTGATGCCAGTCTCCACTACGCGGCCCGCTTGATTGAGGCTGGGGATCTGCCTAGTCTCGCTCGTCGCTTGACTGTTATTGCTTATGAAGATATCGGTTTGGCCAATCCTGAAGCTCAGATTCATACCGTAACTGCTCTAGATGCTGCTCAAAAGATTGGCTTTCCAGAAGCTCGCATTCTCATTGCCAATGTCGTGATTGATTTGGCCCTCTCTCCAAAATCCAACTCAGCCTATGTGGCCATGGACAAGGCCCTTGCTGATCTCAAAACATCAGGGCATTTGCCTATCCCTCGACACCTGCGCGATGGCCACTACAGTGGAAGCAAGGAACTAGGGAATGCGCAAAACTATCTCTATCCGCACAACTATCCTGGACACTGGGTCAAACAAGATTACTTGCCAGAAAAAATTCGAGATCATCACTACTTCTCTCCAGAAGATACTGGCAAGTACGAACGGGCCTTGGCTCAAAGAAAGGAAGCTATCGACCGTTTGCGAAAAATCTGAAATCCTTTTCAAAAAATTGCACTTTCCTCTTGATTTTTTTTGAAAAAGTGGTATCATATAAACATAGAAACGCTGTGGTGTACGACTTCACACTTAAGTGTTGACCGACTATTTTTTGTATTATTAGGGAAACAAAAGTCTTCTAACAGCATGTAGGCCGTCTCACACGGAAACAGCTTCAGTTAGAGCGAGTTGCCCACCTGCTTAATTGCGCGGGTTCAATACAAACCGTGAAGTTTCGGCACCAATACAGCTTTTTTCTTTGCCTCCTTAGCTCAGCTGGCAGAGCAGCGGACTCTTAATCCGTGGGTCACAGGTTCGATCCCTGTAGGGGGCATCTAAATCAACAGGAAAAAGCCTTGAGTTCCAAGGCTTTTTTGCTTATCTATAACTGATTTGCCTCATCATTTGTCCCACATTTTAAATCTATCTTTTCTTTTTGAATCAAATTACATCTTTACAAATAGTGTAAAGCCAGTTACTTTTGCTTTGATGCCATACAATATTTTCATGTAGAGAAGACAAATTTTATCTTCTCTTTTTATTTTCAAAATAATAAAAACTGATTTTCTTTTCATAAATCAGACTGAAACTTCCAAATTTTCCATTTTGTTTATTGACATTTCCTCTAAAAAGGTGTATAATATTTTTATTATCAAACTATACTATATAGGGGGTATTGAAATGAAATTTTCTAATCGTTTACTGCTATTCCTTGCAGGAGTTGTTTTTGTCCTTTTAGGACTTTTCCTATTTACAAACCCAGTAGCTAATCTTGTTGCTTACAGCTGGTGGATTGCATTTGGTTTACTGGTTTCTTCTATAGCAGCTATTTTAGGCTATTTCTCTGTACCAAAAGAGCTTCGCTCACCAGCTCATCTTTTCCAAGGGATTGTTAATCTTCTCTTAGCTCTTTACCTCGTTGCCTATGGCTTTGTGACGCTGCCAGTTGTCATTCCAACTATTTTAGGAATTTGGTTAATTGTAGAAGCCATTATAGTTTTCTTTAAAGGCAATCGTTTGGGATTGATTTTCCCTATTATTGGCAACCATATCATGTGGATAGCGTTGCTTGCATTTTTACTAGGTCTAGTGATTTTGTTCAATCCAGTAGCTACAAGTGTCTTTGTCGTTTATGTCGTTGCCTTTGCATTTTTAATTGTTGGTTTCACCTATATCCTTGATGCCTTTCGTAAATAATCTAGCTGCCATTTTGGGCATATTAAAAAAGCTGGGAAGTTACATTCTCAGCTTTTTCTGTTGCTTCCTTAGCTCAGTTGGTAGAGCAGTAGACTCTTAAGCTATGGGGCGCAGGTTCGAGCCCTGCAGGGGGCACATCTAAATCAACAGAAATAAGCCTTGAAACCAAGGCTTTTTTTAACGTCTAATAGCTTTTTGTAGAAAAGTATTTAAAAATAAAAGAGAAGAGAATCTCTCACTCTCTTCTCAGTATATCTTATTAAATTTAGTTTTTCTTAATCTAGCTGATTTTCCTTTGCAACGACAAATTCCTTAACCAATCGATAGATAACAGCAAATATCGGTGTAAAGAATATCATCCCAAGTAAGCCAAAGAGATTGCCTCCAATACTAGCAGCCGCAAGCGTGAAAAGGGCTGGCAAACCAATAGATTGACCTACAACTCTAGGATAAATAAGGTTTCCTTCAATCAGCTGTATAACTTGATATAGAAGAAGAGAAAGTAAGGCTTGAGTAGGACTCACTGTGAAGATAAAAATCGCTCCCACAACACAAGCAATCATAGGCCCTACATAAGGAATGAACGATAGCACTCCTGCAAATATACCTGTCATTACCCCATAAGGTAGTCCAAACAGGCTGTAGCCAACCGCTATCATAACTCCTATGATGACTGCTTCAATCAGCTGACTCATCAAAAATTGGTCATAAGTCTCTAGTGCTACTTGTCCAATGTAAGTTAACTTTGTCACCACTTTCTCTGGAAATATAACTTTTAGAAGTCTACTCGTCATCGCTGCCAGATGTTCCTTACTGGATAAAAATAAAAAGGTAAATACTATAATCAGAAAGGCATTCATTATACTTGAAAAAATATTTCCTATATTACTAGTCAGACCGGATAAGAAGGTTATCAAAGCTTGACTAATAGAGCTAGACTGTCCCTGAATTCCTGATACGATAGTTGACAGCATGTCTTTGGTTACAAATTCCGAGCTGTCTAGCAATTTCCCAAGTTGAGTCAGGACTGTTGAAAGGACTGCTCCCAGCTGACTAATAGTCTGAGCAAGGGTTGGAAGCACCAAAACCAAAAGACAGATCACGATTAAGATAAGAGATAGGAAAACAAGCACCATAGCAATCGGACGGCGCAACCCTGCCTTTACCTTCATTTTAACTAGGAATTCTTCAATTTTTTTCATGGGAACATTGAGCACAAAAGCAATGACAGCACCATAAATCAAGGTAGAAGTTACTTCAAAGAGAGATACTGCCCCTGATATAAAGCTTGATGCATTCAGAATTACAAGAGTAACCAGCCCTATAAAAAGTATTAATGGGGTGTATTTTTTTACTAAATTCATAAATTCTCCTTAATAAACATGTTTAGATACGACTATACTATTTGGTTTTTCAAACTCTCGGTCAAGGTAAGCTTGGTAAGTTCCTGGTGCGATAAATCCTTTGGGTGAGAGGATATCGGTGCCAGCCTGACCGACTATGGTATCTGCCAAGAGCACACAATTTGTGGATAAGACAAAGTAGGATTTAAACTTAGATTTGATAAATTTATAAAGTTCCCCATCCGTCTCATGTCTGATTTTATAAGCGTAGGTGTAGTCTTCCTTACCATCACCTGTCGTGATTTTATCCGCACTTGGCTCCCATGGAATCGTCAGTTGTTTCAATTCAGTCAACTTTTTTTGAATTGCTTTTTCCATTTCAGGTGTCAAATCTATTCCATAACCAAAAAGTGTTTTTTGACTCTCACGTTTACATAGATCAATGTACTTATAGCGGTCACAGAAATATAAGACACCATCTCCTACCATACCAAATAAGGTCTCAGATGACGGATCATAGTTGCCATAAGAAATAACACGGCCCTGATAGTAGATATCCACATGACCAATAGCTGAAAACAGGGAGGTCTCAGCTGTATGAACAAAAATTTCTAGCTCTGCTGTCTTACCAGACTTCACTATTCCAAGATGGATATCTTCTTCCTCATCAGCATTTTCCAGCATAAATTTGTTAACTTTTGCTAAAGTTCTTGCAGGGATGAGAGCGGCTAGGACAATAGGTAAGCTAATTCTAATGCGACGTTTGAGATGGTTTTTCCCAATTTCCCCTTCAAATAAGAAACCGTCACGGATATTGGACAGACCATAAAGGAAAAAATAAGCCCCTAAAACAAAGAGTTGAAAGACAGAATTTCCCGTAGAGGACAAAAGACTAGCTCCACCAAGAAAAACTAGTAGAATACCATCTAGTAAGAGACGAAAACGAGGTCGAATATTATTTTTACGGTAGAGAACATAGGTGACAAGATTAATCGTGGCCCTAAAAATCTGATAAACTCCAATCACAAGAGCCAGAACATAAATCGGTATATCAGTCGCAAGATTAGAACCTAGCAAATATCCCAGCACTAACAATTTAACCAGTGCAACTCCCAAGGTATCCGTTGACTGGCTTTTTTTGAAAACTCTTAATAGCAAATCTACGACCGTTGCTATCCAAGCTAAAAACAGAACCAGGCGAATAACTGTTACTGGCAACCAAGTCCCCGTGACCATCAAGATGAGACCTAGCAGAACAAACAAGAACCCCTGAGCAAGTAATTTCTTACCTGTCAGACCTAAAGATAGAATTTTCGCCATATAAAAACCTTTCAACAATAAAAATTAAACACTCCGATTAAACTGACTAGTAAATAGCCAACACTACAAACAGCCTGTGCCAGCAACATATGGTGACTAGAAATGACTGTAGTAATGTCACCATCTTGTCTTATGCACTTCTAAAATTTGTTTTATTGATTCGAAAACAAAGCTAATAAAAATTAACTAAACTCGAGAGATAGACACAATTGCGACGAAAAAATGTATAACCAATTCAACTTGTTAAGGTAAGAAAGCATTATTTCCAATCTATTAATTATTCATCTATTACCTATTATGACACAATATTCCCTATAGTTCAACTTTTTACTTGTTTTTATATTACACGGACTAAAAAGTTTTCAACAGTTGATTGCATTTGTTTTAATAAGTTTTAACCTTTCTTGGTTAGATAAAAAAAGAACCATACAGTTTAGAATCTGTATGGTTTTTGCCCCACTTTTGTCCCATTTTTAAATCATGACATTGAAAATACCTAAAATCACTTATATTTCAATATTTTTAATTGCTCTCAATATGAAAGTCCTTTCCAAATCCCTGTAGGGGGCATCTAAATCAACAGGAAAAAGCCTTGGAATCAAGGCTTTTTTGTGTAGTCTTAGCACTAAAAAACGATAGAAAAAACACCCCTTCTGAACTGCACCCCAAAAGTTAGACAGAAAAAACCTAACTTTTGTGGCGCAGTTCATTCGCGTCACATGAAGTTATTTAAGCATCTCTTTTTTTATTGCTATTTTCTGTTATAATAAATTGTACTTCTAAAATAGAAAGGTCTTAAGATGACAACTCTTATTAAACATAAACGTGTAGAATTTTCAGAACTTTTTTATGACCTAGTTTTTGTTTTTGCAATTTCAAAAGTAACTACTTTAATTGACCATCTTCATAACGGTATTTTGACTTGGAATTCTTTCCTTGATTTTTTCATTGCTACTTTGTTTCTCATCGATTCCTGGATGATTCAAACCGATTATACCAATCGCTATGGAAAGAACTCTTTATTTAACATAGTAATCATGTTTATCAAAATGGGAATTTTACTCTTTATAGCCAATATGATTGGACCTGATTGGCAACAATATTTTCATTATCTCTGTTGGGCTATTGGTACATTAACCCTTACCTTATTTTTTCAATATTTGGTTGAATTTTTTAGAAAATCAACCGATGATGCTAATCGGGAAAGTATCAAAGGTTTTCTATGGATAACAGGTCTAGGAAGTTTAGGATTCTATCTAGCAGCTCTTCTTCCTATTTACCTTAGAGTCTATATCTTATTTGCTAGTATTCTGCTAACATTTATTATGCCAAGTATCTTGCTTAATAAAGATAAGCATTCCCAGGTAAATCTCCCCCATTTAATCGAGCGTATCTCCCTTCTTGTCATTATTATGTTTGGAGAGATGATTACGGAGCTAGCTAACTTCTTTACAATCGAGAATTTCTCGATTTATTCGGTTCTTTATTTCATTATTATGATTTCTCTGTTCTTGTTTTATTTTGGTCAATTCGACCATGCTATTGATGAAAAATCTAATCAAAAGGGACTATTTCTAATTTACAGTCACTATCCTATTTTCATTGGACTTCTTATGATGACCGTTTCGATGAGTTTTCTTCAGAATCCTGAAGCTAATCGTCTCTTTGCAACCAGCTTCTCTTATATCGGATTTGGCCTCTTTCAAGCTGCTGTCCTAGTAAATGGGCCCTATAACAAACACTATCTTCGCTATTCGAAAAGTTACTACTGTGTCCAAGCTACACTCTATCTGGCTGCCTTGATTCTCTCTTTAATCTTTGCTTCTAATCCTATAATAGTAGTAAGTATTACAACCATTTTAGCTCTAGCTATAGCTATTCATTCTATTTATTTTTATATGACACAGAATAAAAAATATTCCAAATCTAACTGGGAGTTATTTTAATGAGTTTATAACATTAAAAATCTTTGGGAACCAAGGCTTTATATGATATCAATCACCGACCACGAAAATGTTTAGCTTACAGAACTGCTAGTGAAGCTCTAGAGGATGAGTTCGAGTAAATGTTGCACTTATTCTTGCAATTTATCATTTACTTGATGCACGAACTCGATATTTTTTTCGTTAATTTGTTTTTGCCCCACTTTTGCCCCATTTTTAAATCCTGACATTGAAAATACCTAAATGTATTTCCCTAAAATCAGCTATATTTCAACATTTTTGTTTATTTTCAATATGAAAAGTTCTTACAAATTCATGCAGGGGGCATCTAAACAACAGGAAAAAGCCTTGATTTACAAGGCTTTTTTTGTGTCCTCCCTACTTTTATTCCATCAACGGATACTCAAGATGTATTTGGTGTGTAAAAAAGTTCTTTTACCCCTCAGTGATACAATCATTTTACTCAATTATAAGCAGATCGAAAGCAAAAGACTTAGCTCTATTTCATACAGAACTAAGTCTTTTATTTAAACAATCTAATATTTCCTCTTCATCTCAATCAACTCCAGACATTTATCTAGATCTACATCTCGTTCAAAATATGCAGGAGTCCAAGGGACTTCTATATCAGGAAGAACACCTTTGTCCGTCATCCCTTTGCCTTTATCTATAGCCAACCAGCGAGAAGTTGGGAACATCAAAAAGTAATCATCATAATCCACCTTGCAACAATTTGAGTAGTCTAAAATACCAAGCGTTGGACGGCCGATAACTGTTACTTTCTTAAAATTCTTCATCATCTTGACAAAATTATCTCCTGATGATGCACAATAAATATCTGACAAAACAAAAATCTGCTCTGGATAGTGACCACCCTTAACACCTGGAAAAAGTTCGTCCTGATCATCCTGATACCGAACATAGCCTTTTCCTCGATTTTGGAGTAAATTATTACGAAAATCTTCAAGCAGTTTCACCGTATCAGGACTGATATTTTCTTGTTGAAGCCATATTTCAAAGTCTTTTAAGCGTCGATCGACATTTCCTTCTGTATAGAGAATTTCCATTCCATCATCCTGTAAATCGAGAGTGTCATAGCCTTTCCCTTCCTCCAAGCCAAGATGTAAGAGCGGAAAATACAAAGAATCCGTGCCCCCATTGTTGTAACGGACATCTATAATAAGAGTTTCTGTCTCAGCAATCTTCTGCAAGCACTCTTGGTATAAACGGCTAATCGCTTCTTCATCCATAAAATTATCTAAGCGTAGATAGAGGATATCTGACTCCAACTCTTTCCAAAAGATCTGAGCTTTTTGAGCTTGCTGGCTAGCACGAACTGTAATAGACATCTCCTGCCCATCTCGAAAGACGGTCACTTGCTCTGCCATCAGTAGCAAATCTGCCCATTCTCGGTATCGTCTTTCTGGAGTCAGACTAATAAAGTAATTTTGGTTTTGCAAAGCTACTTGCTCCAAACTCATTCCGTCCAGACCGAGGATTCGATCCCCCACTCGGAGTCCTGTATCTTGGTTTGCTTCCTCGACAAACATTTCCTGCTCACTTATCCTCAAAAGAAAACCTTTCGGACCTGATTTTTTATCATGAAAAGAAACATGCCCAATAATCCCAAAACTAGCAAGATAAGCTCTGACTTGATAGAGAAATTCTTGCTCAGCCATATCATCTGTAATCTTTTCTAGAAAAGGCTGAGGGTTGCACCCTTTGCGATCTTTTACTGTAGATGAATCATGTGTCATAATCCAAACAATGTCTTTAAAAATGTCTGTTTTTTTCATACGAGCCATTCCTTCTACCTTTAAAATAGTATAGCCTTCTTCACAGCGAAAAAGGAGTTTTTACTACAAAGTTAATCTGCTATCTGCCCTTTTTCATGATGTATTTTCGTATAGGTACTTCAACCATTTGAACGATTTCAAATCCTGCTTTTTGGTAAAGGTTGTAAGCTGTTTGATTTGCCTCGTAGACATTTAGAGAAATAGTGTCTATGTCTTCATTTTCAAAGGCCAAACTAACAAATTTTCTTAAAGCCTGGCTACCTAAGCCTTGCCCCTGCTTCTGAGGGTTGATAAAAAATCTCCCGATATGAAGATTTCTGTCTTCTAGCCTGATTTTCTGGATAAGCCCCACAAACTCTTGTCCATCAAAGATAGAAAAGATTCCTTCCAAATCTTGCAAGGCTTGAAGGGTCAGTGGAAAAGGAACCTTTGGTCCCATCCATTGTTCTTGGAAGGATTTGCCAAGGGAGTTGGACCATTGGCATACGAATTGAGCGTTTTCTGTGCTCATATTTTCTTCAAAACGAATCATCATCTTGACCTCACCATCTTATCAATGTTTCTTTATTATACTACTTCTCCTATTTTTTACGAATAGATAAGTATGATTGATCTTTATTTTTTTCTTGTCGGGAGCATTCTCGCTTCTTTCTTGGGTTTGGTCATTGACCGTTTTCCTGAGCAATCCATTATCCGACCGGCTAGTCACTGTGATTCCTGTCAGACTCGCTTGCGTCCCTTAGATTTGATTCCGATCCTCTCTCAGGTTTTCAATCGCTTTCGCTGTCGCTACTGCAAGGCACACTATCCTTTCTGGTATGCCTTATTTGAATTGGGCTTGGGATTCCTCTTTCTGGCTTGGTCTTGGGGCTGGCTTTCCTTAGGTCAAATCATCCTCATCACTGCTGGCTCAACCTTGGGCATCTATGACTTTCGCCATCAGGAATATCCCTTACTGGTCTGGCTGACGTTCCATCTAATCCTCATGGCTTTCTGTAGTTGGAATCTGGTTATGGTATTCTTCCTTGTCCTCGGAATCATGGCCCATTTTATCGATATCCGCATGGGAGCAGGGGATTTTCTCTTTCTGGCTTCTTGTACTCTTGTCTTTAGTGTGACCGAATTACTCATCTTGATTCAGTTTGCTTCTGCGACGGGTATCTTGGCTTTTCTCCTACAAAAGAAAAAGGAAAGACTTCCTTTCGTGCCTTTCCTCTTACTTGCTGCTTGTTTGATTATTTTTGGTAAGCTACTGCTTGTTTGATAAAGTCCTGAATCGGCTCTCCTTGGTGGAGAGCTTTTACAATTTTTGAACCGACGATAACGCCATCTGACACCGCATTGAAGCGTTCGACATCGGCTTGACTAGATACACCAAAACCTGTCAAGACTGGGATGTCAGCTACTTGATGCAATTGTCCCAAGTGCTTGTCCAAGTCTGCACGGTAATTGCCTGATTTCCCTGTCACTCCATTGATGGCAACAGCATAGACGAAGCCTTCAGCTCCTTCAATCAACTCTTTCTGACGCTCAATTCCTGTTGTCAAGCTAACCAAGGGAATCAAGGAGATATCTGTGTCTGCCAAAAATGGCTCCACAAAGTTGGCATGCTCATGAGGCAGGTCTGGGATAATCAAGCCCTTAACCGCTGTATCTGCCAAATCTTTGACAAATTTCTCCACACCGTACTGAAAGAGCGGGTTGAAGTAGGTCATGATGACCAGTGGCACCTCAGTCTGAATGGTTTTCAAGGTTTCAACCAAAGCCTGGGTTGAGGTCCCTTGAGCTAGACTGCGCAAACCTGCTTCTTCGATCACAGGTCCATCTGCAACAGGGTCTGAAAAGGGAATACCCACTTCAATAGCTGAAACACCCAAATCTTCTAAAAAGTGGATTGTTTCACCAAGACCATCTAATCCTTTCTCATGGTCTCCAGCCATGATATAGGGAACAAAAATTCCTTTTCCAGCTGCTTTGATAGCGTTCAATTTTTCTGTTAGTGTCTTAGGCATGAGCTTCTCCCTTCTCTGCTGCATCTGCTTCCAAGCGGTCTTTGACTTGGACCACATCCTTGTCCCCACGACCGGATAGGCAGACAATCATAGACTTGTCTGGTCCAAGTTCTTTGGCTAATTTCACTGCGAAGGCAATGGCATGGCTTGATTCCAAGGCTGGAATAATTCCTTCCACGCGAGACAAGAGCTGGAATCCTTCCAAGGCTTCCTCGTCTGTCACAGGAACATAGCTGGCACGTTTGATATCATGATAGTGAGAATGTTCTGGACCGATACCAGGGTAGTCTAACCCTGCTGAGATAGAGAAGGCTTCAAGAATTTGACCATGGGCATCTTGAAGCACATCCATGAGGGAACCGTGAAGGACACCCGGACGACCCTTGGTCAAGGTCGCTGCGTGGTGCTCCGTGTCCACACCTAGTCCTGCTGCTTCAGCCCCATACATAGCTACAGATTCATCTTCCACAAATGGATGGAAGAGACCGATAGCATTCGAACCACCACCAACACAGGCTACTAGGGCATCTGGCAAATCTTGACCTGTCAAGTCACGGTACTGTTGTTTGGCCTCCTTACCGATGACACTTTGGAAGTCACGAACTATTTCTGGGAATGGATGAGGTCCTAAGGCAGAACCAAGGATATAGTGGGTATCGTCGATATTAGCCACCCATGAACGAAGGGCTGCATTAACCGCATCCTTGAGCACGCGCGAACCATCTGTCACTGCCTCGACCTTGGCTCCCAAAAGCTCCATGCGGAAGACATTAAGAGCTTGGCGTTTGACATCTTCCTCACCCATATAGATGGTACATTCCATGTTAAAGAGGGCCGCAGCTGTTGCAGTTGCCACACCGTGCTGACCAGCACCAGTTTCAGCGATAATTTTCTTTTTACCCATGCGTTTAGCCAGAAGAACCTGTCCCAAGGCATTGTTAATCTTGTGAGCCCCTGTATGGTTAAGGTCTTCACGCTTGAGGTAAATCTTGGCTCCGCCAATATGCTGGGTCAAGTTTTTTGCGTAGTAAAGAGGCGTTTCACGTCCTACATACTGTCGTAAGAGATGGTTTAATTCCTCTTGGAAACTTGGGTCTGCTTGACTTTCACGGTAGGCCTTCTCCAGCTCCAAAACTGCTGTCATTAATGTTTCTGGGACAAAACGTCCACCGAATTTTCCGTAAAATCCATCTTTATTTGGTTCTTGATATGCCATTCTTTGCCCTCTCTATAAATCTTCTAATCTTTTCATGATCTTTTTGTCCATCCGTCTCCACTCCACTTGATACATCTACTGCGTAGGGAGTAAAGCGTTGAATTGCTTGTACTACATTGTCTTCATTAACCCCACCTGCGATGAAAAATGGTTGAGCTAGTTCTGCCGTATCCAGTTGACCCCAGTCAAAGGTCTGGCCACTTCCAGCCACAGGGGCATCAAAGAGTAGATAGTCTGCCCGAGAATGAGGCACATGACCATTTCCATCCACCTGCACCGCCTGAATGCTGGCACAAGGCAAATCCTCAAACAAATCATCTGCTACCTGACCATGAACTTGAACCAAGTCCAAACCAACTTTTTCAATCGCTTCTAGCAGTTGAGCTCGACTTGGTGAAACAAATACACCAACCTTCTTAACGTTCATAGGAATGAGCTTTGCCAGCTCAGCAGCCTCTTCCAAGGTCACCTGCCTTTTACTAGGTGCAAAGACAAAACCGATGTAGTCTGCCCCTGCTGACACAGCTGTCTCTACCGCTTCTTTGGTCGATAATCCACAAATTTTAACCTTTGTCAATCTGCAACTCCTTGATTCTCTGGGCCACATCTTCTGCCTGCATGAGCGCTGTTCCCACCAAAATTCCGTTAAAGTATGGTGCAACACGTATCGCATCCTGTCCTGTGAAAATAGCAGATTCAGAAATGTAATAACGATCTTCCTTAAAGTGCTGGGCCAAGTCTATACTAGTCTGCAAGTCGACTTCAAAGGTGGTCAAGTTGCGGTTATTAACCCCAATAATCTCAGCACCAAGTCTGTGGGCTACCTCTAGTTCAGCTAGATTGTGAGTTTCCACCAAGACTTCCAGACCAAGCTCTGTCGCGTAGTCATACAGTTCCTTGAGGCGTTCTTCTGACAAGGCAGCGACAATGAGCAAGATGACTGTCGCACCTGCATTGCGGGCGCGGATGATTTGCTTTTCGTCGATGATAAAGTCCTTGTTGAGCGTTGGAATGTTTACCTGACTGGAGATCTCACGTAAATAATCCAAATGCCCTTTAAAGAAAACTTCATCTGTCAAAACCGAAATCATCACTGCGCCGTTCGCTTCATAAGTCTGGGCCTGTTGCACAATATCCACATTGAGATTGATATCTCCCAGACTAGGGCTAGCCTTCTTGACTTCAGCGATTACCTGCAAACGGTCCTGGTGATTCTTCAAAAATGCTGCCAAGCGATAGGTCTGGCGCAAGGGCTGGATTTCCTCCAGCTTCATCTGCTCGACTTCATGAGCCTTCTGCTCTAAAATTCGTGCTAAAAATTCCTGACTCATTTTTGGTACTCCTGTAACAGTCTGAGTTTTTCAAGGGCCTTGCCACTAGCAATCACTTGACGGGCCAAGGCAACTCCTTCCTTGATACTAGCTACCTTACCATTGGCATAGAAACCAAGACCAGCATTCAATACTGTCGTTTCCAAGAATGGGCTTGGTTCGTTTTTCAGAACGCTGAGCAAAATTTCTGCATTTTCCTGAGCATTTCCTCCACGAATATCTTCAATAGCGTAGCGTTCCATCCCCAAATCCTCTGGAGTGAAGCTGGATAAGGTGATTTCGCCATTTTCAAGAAGAGCAATCTTGGTTGTTCCGTTCAAGCCAGCTTCATCAAGACCTTCTGGTCCAGCAACCACAATGGCACGCTTGCGACCCATATTTTTCAAAACCTGAGCTGTACTTTCTAGCAGTTCTGGACGACTAATGCCAAGCAGCTGTGTTTCCAAGGCCATTGGGTGAATCAGTGGACCAGTCAAGTTCATAATCGTTGGAATTCCTAGTTCCAAACGTGCTGGCATGATGTATTTCATAGCTGGGTGCATATTTTTAGCAAAGAGAAAGACGATTCCAGTTTTATCAAAGACCTTACCTAGTTCAGCTGGTTTGAGGTCAAGATTGATGCCTAATGCTTGAAGGACGTCTGCCGAACCAGATTTAGAAGAAATCGAGCGGTTACCGTGCTTAGCCATGTGAATGCCACCACCAGCCAAGACAAAGGCTGCAGTTGTTGAGATGTTAAAGCTGAAAGACTTGTCCCCACCTGTACCACAGTTGTCCATAGCATCATGAATCTCAGTTGGAATGTGTTGGGCATGTCCTCTCATGACTTGTGCAATGGCTGTGCGCTCTTCCGGTGTTTCCCCCTTCATCTTAAGGGCCAAGAGGAGAGAAGCAATCTGCGCCTCAGTTACACGCCCAGTCACGATACGCTCAATGACATCCGTCATTTCCACACCTGATAAATGTTCAAATTTTGCTAATTTTTCAATAATCTCTTTCATCCTAGTTTCCTCACTTTACAACATTCTCGATAAAATTCCGAATAGAAGACAAGCCATCTGGCGTTCCGATACTCTCTGGATGGTACTGGAAGCCATAAATGGGCAGGCTTTTGTGTTGAATTCCCATAATGGCTTGGTCATCAGTCGAACGAGCTGTCACTTCAAAGTCTTCTGGCATTTCTTCAATTAAAATACTGTGGTAACGCATGACTGGACGACCATCCTCAATGCCTTGATAGAGAACAGATGGCGCTTCAAAGCTGATATTGCTTTGTTTTCCATGCATGACTTTTGGAGCCAAACCTAGCTTCCCACCAAAGACTTCTGCGATGGCTTGGTGCCCCAAACAAATCCCTAAAATCGGCTTCTTGCCAGCAAAATCACGAATCATGTCTTCCATCTTTCCAGCATCAACTGGCCAACCAGGACCAGGAGAAAAGACCAAACCATCTGCTTTTTCAGCTTCTTCATACAGCTTGGGATCATCATTTCTCAAGACCTGCACTTCTGCAAAATTCCCAATGTATTGCGCCAAGTTATAGGTAAAAGAATCATAGTTATCAATCAATAAAATCATGGTCTTAGTTCTCCAATTCTAGTCATAGATTTAGCCTTGTTAATGGTTTCTTGGTATTCGTTTTGGGCGATGGAGTCATAGACAATCCCTGCCCCAGCCTGTACATAGGCTGTTTGATCTTTGAGAATCATAGTTCGGATGGCAATGGCGAAATCCATATCACCCGTCGCAGACAAGTAGCCGATTGCTCCCGCGTATACACCACGTTTTTCTGTTTCCAGTTCATAGATCCGTCTCATAGCTCGAATCTTTGGAGCTCCTGACACTGTTCCAGCTGGAAGTGTAGCTTTCAAGGCATCCATGGCATTGAGTTCTGGAAGCAAACGTCCCTTGACCACGCTGGTCAAATGCATGACATAACGGAAGAGCTCCACTTCCATATACTTGGTGACTTGGACACTTGCCGTTTCAGCAATTCTACCGATATCGTTACGCCCTAAGTCTACTAACATTCGATGTTCTGCTGTTTCCTTCTCATCAGAAAGCAGGTCAGTCGCCAAGGCCTTGTCCTCTTCATCCGTAGCCCCTCTTGGTCGCGTACCTGCAATCGGATTGGTAGTTACGATGCTATTTTTGACAGAAACCAAACTTTCAGGACTAGCACCGATGATTTGATAATCCCCAAAATCATAAAAATAGAGGTAATTAGAAGGATTGGTCACGCGGAGATTTCTGTAGAAGTCAAATGGATTTCCAGTAACTTCTGCTGAGAAGCGCTGACTGAGTACGCATTGGAACATGTCACCATTACGAATCAAGTCGCGAGCTGTTTCGACCATTTCCTCAAACTTCTGAGGAGCGATATGCGGTTTGAAGTCCAGCGGAGATAGATCCAAATCTTCAAATTCATTTGGAGCAGGAATGCGTAATTCCTCAAGCACTTGGTTCAAGGCTTTTTCCAAATCTTCTTGACTGCGATTGCTATAAAGAGCATCCTCTATGACATGAATTTTTTCTTTCTTGTGGTCAAAAACCATATAGCTCTCATAGACAAAGAAATGCATGTCTGGAGTCCCAATGGTATCTTGAGGGATTTGTCCAATTTCTTCATATAGAGAAATCATATCGTAACCCACAAAGCCAATGGCTCCCCCACCAAAAGGGAGGTCTGAATGGTGCTGGCTCTTATAAGTCACTTCAAAAAGGAAATCCAAGGGATTCCGATCAATCACTTGACCATTTTGATAAAGGACTCCATTTTCAAACTTAATCTCAAAAACAGGATTATAGGCTAAAATAGAAAAACGAGCGGTTTCCTTGTCTCTCGGAATACTCTCTAAGATCACCTTGTGTTGTCCTTTTAAGCGCATATAAGCCAAGATTGGTGATAAGACATCTCCATGAATGATTCGTTCCATTGTAATTTCCCTTTCAGTTCTACTTCTAATCCGTGGCGACTGTATGAAAAATCCCCACGCAAAATAACTTGCGTGAGGACGAAATTCGCGGTGCCACCTCAATTATAGGATTTCTCCTATCTCTCATTCCTGTCTCAGAACTTTCCTATAACAGGCTGTGCGATAAAGGGCACTCCCTTGAGAATTATGTTTTCTTCTCTCGTTTCAAATGGACCCAACCTTACAGCTTTCTCTGCTTGTTTCCAGCAACCACAAGCTCTCTGTGAGAGAAAAGACTGTAATTTTTCCATCTTTTATTTTTTAGCTTCTAGGTAGTCTGCAATCGCAGCTACGTCCTTGTCTCCACGACCAGAGACATTGATGATGATGATCTCATCTTTACTTAGTTTCGGTGCACGTTTAACCGCTTCTGCGATGGCGTGCGAACTTTCGATCGCTGGGATAATCCCTTCTGTCTTACTAAGAAGGAGCAAGGCTTGAACAGCTTCTTCGTCTGTCGCTGCCACATATTCCACGCGACCTGAATCTTTAAAGTAGGCGTGTTCTGGGCCAACCCCTGGATAGTCCAAACCAGCTGAGATAGAGTAAACTGGCGCCAGCTCTCCGTCTTCCTTAAAGACTGCATAGGTCTTCATACCATCGACAATTCCGACACTACCCTTTGTCATAGTGGCTGCATGCTTGTCTGTGTCAAGTCCGTGACCGGCAGCTTCGACCCCAACCAATTTGACTTCTTCATCAGCCACATACTGTGAAAAAGCACCGATAGCATTGGAACCACCACCTACACAGGCAATGACGTAGTCTGGTAAACGGCCTTCTTTTTCCAAGATTTGACGACGAGATTCTTCACTGATGACCTTTTGAAACTCATGGACAATAGTAGGATAAGGGTGAGGTCCCACAGCCGATCCCAAAACATAGAAGGCTTCAAGGTCATTCATCCATGCTCCAAAGGCTGCATCGACCGCATCCTTGAGAGTTCGTGTCCCCGTTTCAACCGCGTGAACAGTTGCTCCCATCATCTCCATGCGGAAAACATTGAGACGTTGACGCTCCACATCTTCTGCCCCCATGTAGACATCACAAGCCATACCAAACTTAGCTGCAGCTGCTGCTGTCGCAACACCGTGCTGACCAGCTCCTGTTTCCGCAATCACTCGTTTTTTGCCCATACGTTTGGCAAGAAGAATTTGTCCTAAAACGTTGTTAAGTTTGTGAGAACCAAGGTGGTTAAGATCTTCGCGCTTGAGATAAATCTTAGCGCCACCTAAGTGATCTGTCAAACTTTCCGCAAAATAAAGCGGTGTTTCACGACCTGAATAATCCTTCAAGTAATGGCGAAATTCTGCCAAAAACTCTGGATCATCCTTGTATTTGTCAAATGTCATTTCCAACTCATCCAACAAAGCCTGAATCGGCTCCGGTACAAAACTACCACCAAATTGTCCAAAATAACCTTTAGTTGTCATAAATTTTTCCTCTTTCCATATTAATTCGGCTTTTTGTTTGCTTTTAGTAGTAGGCAAGGAGCTGCAGATAGAACTCAAGTTCATCAAAGCGACTTAACGCCCTAATAAAAGATAAACAAAATGACCGAAAGAAAAAAGCCCACACACAGAATCTACTTCCATGTGAGGGCGTTGGTAACGCGGTGCCACCTCAATTATAAAGGGACTATTCCCCTTTACATCTCTGCCTTGTCTAACAACAAGTTGCACTGTAAGGTGTGCGCACCGAATTTTCATTGTTTCAAATTCATTTTTAAAATCAGCCCACTTTCACTACTTCCAACCACCTGTTCACAATCACCACAGGCTCCCTGAAGATCAAAAATAGTTACTTTTCTGATTTGTTGAGAATATTATATGCTATTGTCCGCTTTTTGTCAAGATTTTTTATTATTTTTTTCCAGAACCGAGGATTTCTTCAGAAATTCTCACCAAAGTCTGAACGATGTAATCAACTTCTTCATCGCTTAATTTTGTATGAAGAGGAAGCGTAATTTCATTTTCAAAGAAGGCATAGGCTCTTGGATAATCTGCCATATCGAAACCAAGATTCTTATAGGCTGTCAGGAGAGGAAGCGGTTTATAGTGTACATTACTTGCAATTCCTGCTTTGGCCAATTCTTGGATGATGTGGTTGCGTTCTTCTAAACTTGCTCCTTCTACATGGGTGATGTAGAGGTGGCGTGAAGATTCGACACTATCAGTCTTGTGTGCCAATGGACGGATGCGAGAACCTGCAAAACCACGATCATAGCGGTCCACGATGTCCTTACGACGTTCTAGCAAAGCTGGGTAACGGTCCAATTGTACCAAACCAATCGAAGCCATGATATCGGTCATATTGCACTTGTAGGCTGGTGTGACGATATCGTACTCCCATGAACCCAATTGCATCTTGGCAAGAGCATCCTTTGTTTGACCGTGAAGGGAAAGGATTTGGAACTCCTTGTACATCTCTTCGTCATCAATCGCTGGATTGGCTTTCCAAGTCGCACTTCCTCCCTCAGCCGTTGTAAAGTTCTTAACGGCGTGGAATGAGAAGGAAGTAAAGTCAGCGATAGATCCAGCTGGTTGTCCTTTATAAGTAGATCCCAAAGCATGGGCACTATCTGAGACAATTACGATACGGTTAAAGGCTTTTTGCCACTTGCTAGCAGCTGTAAAGAGGTCCCGTTTCTTCTCCACCACTTGGAGCAAACGATCATAGTCGCAAACAATCCCTGCAAGCTCAACCGGAATAATCACCTTAGTCTTTTCAGTGATGGCTTGCTCAAGCAAGTCATAGTCCATCTCAAACGTATCTGCTTGAATATCCACCATGACAGGTGTCGCTCCTACGTGTGTGATAACACTACATGAAGCTGTATAAGTCATAGCTGGAACGATGACTTCATCCCCAGGTCCCACTTCCAAAACACGCAAAATCAACTCAAGAGCGGCTGTCGCAGAGTTGAGGCAGACAGTCTTAGGTGTCTGTGTGTATTGAGACAAGCGGCGCTCCAGTTCTTTTGTCTTCGGACCTGTTGTGATCCAACCAGAACGAAGGGTATCCGCTACTTCAGCAATTTCAGCTTCGGTAATATCGGGAGGTGAAAATGGAATATTGTAATTTGGCATTGATTTGCTCCTTTTATCTGTACTCATTTTCTCATGACTACTTTATTTTAGTACTTCAAACACGGTTTGAAACATGATTTTGATGTCTCCAAGGAAACTAAACTCTCGGAGATAGGCGAGATTATAGCGCATCTTTTCAGGAAGGACATGTTCGACATAGGCCTGGTCAACCGACAGACCTTTCTCTGTCATCTGACTGATGATGGTGTCCTCATCCTTGTAGTTGATACTGGCTGGAGAGGTGATTCCTGCTGGCAAGAGCAAGGTCGCCATCATTTCAGGACTATACTGCTCTGTGTAACGTGGCACTTCAGGACGGGTCCCTACAAAGGACATTTCGCCTTTAAGGACATTGACCAGCTGAGGTAGTTCGTCCAAACGCACACGGCGGATGAAATTTCCAACCTTGGTAATGCGACTATCGTTAGCAGAAGTCACCAGACTTCCTTTTTTATCCGCATCCGTTACCATAGTACGGAACTTCCAAATCTTGAACCGACGATTATACTGGGTCACGCGCTCTTGCTTGTAAATGACAGGTCCCTTGCTATCCAACTTGATCCAAATGCTCAAGACAAGAAAGACGGGAGAGGTCAAAAGTAGCAAAAACAGGGCCAGAACCCAGTCCAGGCAACGCTTGAAAACCAGCGAACCTTTCCTTTTAGAGACAAGCTGGTAGTAAGACTTAACCTCGCTTGATTGCATTTCCACGGGTAGGTCTTCCCATTTCAGCATGCTGTTTCTCCTTTGTTTTTATTATACTATTTGTCAACATTTTTCATTATACCACAAAATGGAAAAGGCGGTGCAAGAAATCTGTGATTTGAAGAATTTCCTTCTGGTGCTCAATGAAAATCAAAGTACAGCTTTGAGGTTGCAGATAAAGCTGACATGGTTTGAAGAGATTTTCAAAGAGTATTAGGACATGGCCCCAGCCTGCAAGCTATACATTTTGTGATAGGTTCCTCCCAAGGCCAAGAGTTCCTCATGGGTTCCACTCTCGATGATACGCCCCTTGTCCAAGACGTAGATGCAGTTGGCGTCTTGGATGGTCGAAAGGCGATGAGCAATAGCAATGGTCGTCCGACCCTGTCTCATCTTAGCTAGGGAATCTTGAACCAAACTTTCTGTTTCAGAGTCAATATTGGCTGTCGCTTCATCCAAAATCAGGATTTTAGGCTGACTGGCGACAGTTCTAGCAAAGGCAAGAAGCTGGCGTTGGCCAGTAGAAAAGTTCGAACCACGCTCAGAAACAGGTGCATCATAACCCTGCGGAAGGTCCTGAATAAAGGAATCTGCATCGACAAAGGCAGCTGCAGCCTGGACCTGATCATCACTAAGATCTTGGTACATGGCGATATTGGACTTGATAGTCCCGTGATAGAGGAAGGGATCCTGTAAGACCAAACCGATGTTTTTTCTCAGCTCTTCCTGACTGTAGTTCCTGATATCCACATCATCCAAGAGAACGCGGCCTGACTGAAATTCATAAAAGCGCATGAGGACATTGATAATGGAAGATTTCCCAGAACCTGTATGACCTACAAAGGCAATGGTTTCGCCCTTGTTAACTGAAAAGGAAATATCATCCAGAATCGGATGTTTGCCATCATATGAGAAACACACATGTTCAAAACGGATATTGCCTTCTTTGACTTTAGCTTTCCCATCTTTTTGAAGAGGCTCATAGGTCGTTTCGTCAATCAAGGCAAAGACACGACCTGCAGATACCATGGACGTTTGAAGGGTTGAAAAGTTTTGCGTTACCTCAATCAGGGGATCAAAGAGACGGTTGATGTACTGGATAAAGGCATACATGGTTCCGGCCGTTATCCCGATAGACAGACCACGGTAACCAAAGTAAGCCATCAAAACGGCGTAGCCTAGGAGTTTCAGCAAACTCATGGCAGGACGCAAAAAGAGGGCATCCAAGGCTACAGATCGGTTGGCATAGACCAAGTGTTCTTGGTTGATTTCATCAAATTCTGCCTGCAGGCGCTTCTCTTGATTAAAGGCCTGGATAATCCTGATTCCCTCGATATTCTCTGCCAGCTTACTATTGATATCCGACAAGAGACTTCTGGTTTTTTCGATGATTTTCACTGACTTTTTCCGATAGAGATTGACCAAAAGGAAAATCAAGGGAAGAAAGAGCAAGACTAAAGCTGTCAAACGAAAATCCAGCACCAACATGGTATACAGGGTTGTCAGAAAGATGAAAACAGCTGAGATAAAGCTGGATAAAATTCCCGAAAACATGTCACTGATGGTCTCGGTATCATTGGTCAAACGAGAGACGATGGAACCTGCTGGCGTCTTGTCAAAATAAGACATGCCCAGTTTCTCCATATTGGCAAAGGCATCCCGACGAATATCTCTGACAATACTGTAGGAAACCCGCGCAAAGAGAAGATTGCCGATATACTGAACTAGAGTTTGTAGGATATAAAGACCATAGTAGACCAGCAAAACGGTCACAGCAAGTTGGTTGAGATTGCTGAGGTACTGGTCGATAAAGTGGGAAGCTACAAGGGGAATGACACTTTTAATGACCGTCGTCGCGAGGAGAAAACTGAGTGCCAAAAAGGTCAGGAGGCCATAGGGCTTGAGATAAGACATCAAGCGCTTCAATACAACCCATTGTTCTTTCTTATTCTGCATCTTCTTCTCCTTTCATTTCCAATTGCTGAGACTGGTAGGTTTGGGCATACCAGCCATCTAAAGCTAGCAGGTCTTCGTGTGTACCGCGTTCTATGATTTGGCCATTTTGCAGAACCAAAATCAGATCTGCATGGACAACTGCACTGAGTCGATGTGCTGTAATAATAGTTGTCTTGTCCTTGCGCGTCTCCTTGAGATTGTCGATAATCGCATACTCTGTCTTGGCATCCACGGCTGACAAGGAATCATCTAGAATCAAGATATCAGGGTCTAAAATCATAGCCCGACTCATAGCCAGACGTTGCTTTTGACCACCTGAGAGACTGACTCCCTTTTCACCGATCAGCGTATCAAATCCCTGAGGCATGTCCACAATATCTTGGTAAACTTGAGCTAGTTTAGTCGCTTCCTCGACCGCTGAAAGGGGCAAATTAGGATTGCCGAAGCGGATATTGTCTAAGATAGAGGTCGCAAAGAGGAACTGGTCCTGAGGGACATAGCCCATGAGACCACGAAGGTCTGTCAGACGATAATCACGAATATCGTGATCGTTTAGATAAATAGCTCCCTTATCCACATCGTATTCACGCAAGAGGAGCTTAATCAAGGACGTTTTCCCAGAGCCTGTCTGTCCGACCAAGCCTAGGGTTTGTCCTTTTTCTAAACTAAAGTGAATATCCGTCAGTGTCTCCTCATTTTCAAAGGCAAAGCTGTCAATAGCGTACTCCAAACGTCCATTTTCAATACCGTCCAGAGGAAACTCAGGGTCTTTTACAGGTGATTCCTGAGATAAAAGTTCCTCAATCCGTTGGTAAGAAACCTTGCCTCGCTGAGTGATATTAAAGAGGAAACCAATGGCCATAAGAGGCCAGACCAGCATATCCAAGTAGCTGATAAAGGTGACCAGATTCCCAACCGTAATCTGTCCCTCCTGAACCATCAAGGAACCGACCAAAAGGGTTAAAACATAGGATGAACCAACAAACAAGAGAACCATAGGGTCAAAGAGACTATCGTATTTCATGGTTTGGAGGTTCTTTTGGAAGGTCAATTCATTTACTGCCTGAAAGGACTTCAACTCGTCCGCCTGATAACCGAAAGATTTGGTCACTTTGATACCCGATACAGACTCCTGCACCTTGTTATTGAGTTCGGAAAATGCCGCCTGTGACTCGCCAAAGGCCTTGTGGGTCTTTCTCCCTAGACGACTGGTCGCATAGGCCATGAAAGGCAAGGGAAGAATGGCAACCAGAGTCATCTGCCAAGAAATGCTAAAAAGCATGGTCAGCAAAGTCACCAGCGCCGTGATGGAAGCATCCACTGCTGACATGACTCCTCCACCTGCGAGACGAGTTAGGGCATTGATATCATTGGTGGCGTGTGCCATCAGGTCTCCCGTTCGATAGGTCTGATAAAAGGCTGGCGACATTTTTGTGAAATGCTCAAACAATCGAGAGCGCATAATCTGCCCCAGACGGTAGGAAGTTCCAAGGATATACATGCGCCAAACATATCGCAGATAGTACATCCCAAAGGCCGCAAGAAGCAAGTAAAATAGGTCAAGAAGGAGGTCCTGATGGGTTAATTGCCCCGATGTAATGGCATCAATCACCCGCCCCATAACCATGGGAGGAATGAGATTGAGGACGGAAACCAAGACCAAGGCCATAATCCCGACTAGATAACGGCGTTTTTCTAACCTGAAAAACCACCAAAGTTTTTGAATAATGGACATAAAATCCCTTTCTGATTGCAAATGGAAACCTGAGGCCAAGACTCAATGAAAATCAAAGAGCAAACTAGGAAACTAGCCGCAAGCTGCTCAAAGCACTGCTTTGAGGTTGTAGATAGAACTGACGAAGTCAGTAACCTACATACGGCAAGGCGACGTTGACGCAGTTTGAATTTGATTTTTGAAGAGTACAAGACCCCAGGTTTTTCTTATTCATAAGTTACGACTGAGACGGCACCCTTGTCATACTCAGCGATAAAGATATTGGCCACATTGTCATGCCCTTGTTTGCTGAGATTATCAAGCAACCACTCTTCGCTACGGTCAATATATTCCAAAACATCGACTTGGATCACACCGTCAGTCACAACTGGATACTTAGGATTTTCATCTCCCATTTGGACCACGATGAGTTGGCCATTTTGCTCATGCACAGCTCGTTTGACCTGTTTCATCTGGAAAATTCCTTGGCTACGAAGTTTGAGAGCAACTTCTGCTGCAGACAAACCAACTGAACGACAGGCTTCTGGGTCAATCTGCCCATTTTTGATAAGGAGAGTTGGTTTTCCATCAATCAAGCGTTTGACAAAACGAACATTGTTATTGAGCCACTTGAGGGTCAAGACCAAAATCGTCCACATCATCAAAATCACTGCGTACTGCAGAATGCTGATTGAACTATTGTAAATCACCCCACCGATGATACCACCAAGAACATAGTTCTGAATTTGGTCTGTAGCAGAGTTAGGTGCTAGATTCCCCTTTCCTGTCACATTAATAACAAAAACAAGAGAGAAAAGACCCAAGGCCAGTTTGATTAAAATTTCCATATAATTGAGTGTCATTTGTTTACCTCCACCAATTCAATAGCGTCTGTTTGATGCAATTCTAATTTCTCTAAAAGATACTTGTCTGGTTGGCTCCCGTTCATGGCACGATAGAAATTTGAACCTACCTTGATAAGTGCTCCATCAGTGGCTGCAGAAGTATTGACATAAACTTCTGATTTATCCACTCCCAAGTCTTTGGAAACAACCTCTATGAAATGAAGGGAAGTTTGAAATTGGTTGTTAGAGGCTTGATTGGTCTGGTATTTTGAGATTGTTACCAAAAGCATGGCTACCAAGGTCAAGGCCAAAATCATGACCAATTCCCGAAACTTAGTCCCCTTTTTATCTCGATAGGCTTTAAAAGCAAAAAATCCTGTCACAGCTAATAGGACAATCCCTAAACCAATCATGATGCCATTTTGCTGACTGATTTGGCTGAGTACATAGTCGTAAGAATAGAATTTCATCTATTTTCATCTCCCTTTCATAAAATCATTCTTAATTATAAACGAAAGAGGGTGATTTTTCAAACCATACGTTGGGGAAATACGCCTTTTTTTGGTATAATATAGTCTGTAATCTGAATGAAAAAGGTAAGTTTATGAAACTCATATCATGGAATATCGATTCCCTCAATGCAGCCCTAACGAGCGACTCAGCTCGTGCAAAATTGTCCCAAGAAGTCCTACAAACCTTGGTAGCCGAAAATGCTGATATTATCGCTATTCAGGAAACCAAGCTTTCTGCAAAAGGGCCTACAAAAAAACACTTGGAAATTTTAGAAGAACTCTTCCCAGGTTATGAAAACACTTGGCGTTCCTCTCAAGAGCCTGCTCGCAAAGGCTACGCTGGAACCATGTTCCTTTATAAGAAAGAACTCACACCAACGATTAGCTTCCCAGAAATCGGTGCTCCTTCTACCATGGACTTAGAAGGCCGTATCATCACCTTGGAATTTGATACATTTTTCGTGACCCAAGTATACACTCCAAACGCTGGCGACGGTCTCAAACGCTTGGAAGAACGCCAAGTCTGGGATGTCAAATATGCTGAGTATCTAGCTGAGTTAGACAAAGAAAAACCAGTCCTTGCGACTGGAGACTACAACGTAGCTCACAAGGAAATTGACCTTGCAAATCCTGCCAGCAATCGCCGTTCACCTGGTTTTACAGACGAGGAACGTGCTGGATTTACCAACCTTTTGGCAACTGGGTTTACTGACACCTTCCGCCATCTTCACGGCGATGTCCCAGAACGTTATACTTGGTGGGCGCAACGCAGCAAGACTTCTAAAATCAACAATACAGGCTGGAGAATCGACTACTGGCTCACCAGCAATCGCGTGGCTGACAAGGTGACTAAGTCTGACATGATTGACTCAGGTGCGCGTCAAGACCATACGCCGATTGTATTGGAAATTGAACTCTAAGGAGAAAGCTAATGGACTATCAAGCTGTCATTCCTGAATTTGTAGTATCTGACCTCGAAAAGTCACGCCACTTCTACTGCGACTTGCTGGGATTTTCTGTCGAATACGAGCGTCCAGAGGAGAAATTTCTCTTCCTCTCGCTTGAAGACTGCCAACTTATGCTAGAAGAAGGCAGCACAGAAGAATTAGCCCAACTAACCTATCCTTTCGGGCGCGGTGTCAATATTTCCTTTGGTATTGAAGATGTCCCTCAGCTCCACCAAAAACTGCTGGAGGCCAACTATCCTATTTATCGTCCGCTGACAAAAAGAGAATTTCGAGTGGGAGATAGCTTTATTTACCCTCATGAATTTGCGATTTTGGATCCAGATGGTTATTTTCTAAGATTTAGCGAATAGAATAATCGAAGTCTACAATACTATCTAGCCTTGTAGGCTTTTTCGTTCGCTTTTATGATCTATTTGCTAACAAAATATTTGATTTATAAAGCTAATTGGTGTAAAATAAAAACATTGGCAGTAGCCTATTTAAAATTGAATATCATTTTACTTGTTTATGTCGTGAATTGGCACGACGTTTCTACAAGGTGCTGGAACACCTAACAATGAGTATGTCAGCTGAAGGTATGGTTTTGGCCATGCCTATTTTGGGGACTTGCTTAGGGAATTAAGTAGGTCCTTTTTTCTAGCCCTTTTTGAGACGATAAAGGCGATAGAAAAACACAAAAGAGTTTAGACTTTAGGAGGTCTTATGAAATTATTAGAAGAGCGCATCCTTCAGGATGGGCATATCTTGGGTGACAACATCCTCAAGGTAGATTCCTTTTTAACCCATCAAGTTGACTATCGTTTGATGCGGGAGATTGGTAAGGTTTTTGCGGAAAAATTCGCAACTGCTGGCATTACCAAGGTCGTAACCATTGAAGCGTCAGGTATTGCCCCAGCCGTTTTTACTGCCGAAGCTTTAAATGTTCCCATGATTTTCGCCAAGAAAGCTAAAAACATCACCATGAACGAAGGCATCTTAACTGCTGAGGTTTACTCCTTTACCAAGCAGGTGACCAGCACCGTTTCCATCGCTGGAAAATTCCTTTCACCAGAGGACAAGGTCTTGATTATCGATGATTTCCTAGCAAATGGACAAGCTGCCAAAGGCTTGATCCAAATCATCGAACAAGCCGGAGCAAAAGTTGAAGCGATTGGTATCGTGATTGAAAAATCTTTCCAAGATGGTCGTGATTTGCTTGAAAAAGCAGGGTATCCAGTCCTATCACTGGCCCGTTTGGATCGTTTCGAAAATGGTCAGGTCGTATTTAAGGAGGCAGATCTCTAATGCAAAAACAAGAAAAACACTCGCAAGCAGCTGTTCTTGGCTTGCAGCACTTACTAGCCATGTACTCAGGTTCTATCCTGGTTCCTATCATGATTGCGACAGCTCTTGGCTATTCAGCTGAGCAGTTGACCTACCTAATCTCCACAGATATCTTCATGTGTGGGGTGGCAACCTTCCTCCAACTCCAACTCAACAAATACTTTGGAATTGGGCTACCAGTCGTTCTCGGAGTTGCTTTCCAATCAGTCGCTCCCTTGATTATGATTGGGCAAAGCCATGGTAGTGGCGCTATGTTTGGTGCCCTTATCGCATCAGGGATTTACGTGGTTCTTGTTTCAGGCATCTTCTCAAAAGTGGCCAATCTCTTCCCATCTATCGTAACAGGATCTGTTATTACCACGATTGGTTTAACCTTGATCCCTGTCGCTATTGGAAATATGGGAAATAACGTTCCAGAGCCAACTGGTCAAAGTCTCTTGCTTGCAGCTATCACTGTTTTGATTATCCTCTTGATTAACATCTTTACTAAAGGATTTATCAAGTCTATCTCTATTTTGATTGGTCTAGTTGTTGGAACTGCCATTGCTGCTAGCATGGGCTTGGTCGACTTCTCTCCTGTTGCAGCAGCACCACTTGTCCATGTCCCAACTCCACTCTACTTTGGAATGCCAACCTTTGAAATCTCATCTATTGTAATGATGTGTATCATCGCAACGGTGTCTATGGTTGAGTCGACTGGTGTTTACCTAGCCTTGTCTGATATCACGAAAGACCCAATCGACAGCACGCGCCTGCGCAACGGTTACCGCGCAGAAGGTTTAGCCGTACTTCTCGGAGGAATCTTTAACACCTTCCCTTACACAGGATTTTCACAAAACGTTGGGTTGGTTAAATTATCAGGTATCAAGACTCGCCTGCCAATCTACTACGCAGCTGGTTTCCTCGTTCTCCTTGGACTCCTTCCTAAATTTGGCGCCCTTGCCCAAATCATTCCAAGCCCTGTCCTCGGTGGTGCCATGCTGGTAATGTTTGGTTTTGTGTCTATTCAAGGGATGCAAATCCTCGCTCGTGTTGACTTTGCTAACAATGAACATAACTTCCTTATCGCAGCTGTATCAATCGCTGCAGGTGTCGGACTCAACAACAGTAATCTCTTTGTCAGCATGCCGACAGCCTTCCAAATGTTCTTCTCAAACGGAATCGTCGTAGCCAGCCTCCTCGCCATTGTCCTCAATGCCGTATTAAATCATAAAAAGAAATAAGAAAAAGAGGTGTGAGCCTCTTTTTTGTTTCTCTATATCCTTACCTGTCTTTCTTCTGACCTCTGGCCTGTGACAAACATGGTAAATGTTGCCTTGCAGACATTTCTTCCTTCTTGATTAGTGATATCAACATCCACGACACAGGTTGTGCGACCTTGATGGACACATTCTCCTTTAATGGTCAATACATCGTCGAGTTTTCCAGCTTTGAGGTAATTGATAGAGGATTGGAGTGTCACTCCATCAAGCCCCAGCGAGATAACCACCAAACCACTAATCTGGTCACAGAGAGTAAAGAGATAGCCACCATGGGCATTGCCATAGTAGTTGAGCGACGAGTCCACTACTTTTGTCGTTACCACAACGTGACCATCTCTCATTTGTTCTATTTCGTAATTTTCAAAGGCAGAGATAGCATCAAAATGAAAATCTTTCATCGTTTCCTCCTGATAGTTCAAACGACACTATAATACTACTTTTTATAGGACTGTGCAAGGAGAAAGCTCCTAGTCTGGTAAAATTCCGACCTGTTCCACAAAGCGCATAAAGGATGCTTGTCCCTGTTCCGTTTGCTTGTAGACTCCTGCATCCTCAAGTACACGAGCAAAGATAGCACCCACAGAGTCCTTAACGATTTCAAGGGCTTTTTCTTTATCCGTCAGATCTGAATGTTGGACTTTGAGTTGGTCTGCCCATTCCTGATGATAAGCGGCAACTGAGACATCTTCTCCCACTAGGTAGTTAGCGACTTGCTCCACTTCTGCTTTCAGGCGTGGTGGCAAAATAGCCAAGCCCATGACCTCAATCAAGCCGATATTTTCCTTCTTGATATGTTGGACATCCTTGTGGGGATGATAGATGCCATCCGGATGCTCTGCCGAAGTCTGATTGTCCCGCAAGACCAAGTCCAATTCAAACTGTCCATCACGCTTACGCGCAATGGGTGTAATGGTGTGATGCGGTATCCCGTCTGTCTCTGCCAAAATTTGCACTGCAGGATCTGAATACTGACGCCATTCCTGCAATATCTTATCAGCCAAGTTGATCAAATCTTCTTTTGAATCCGAGGTCAAACGTAGCACTGACATAGGCCACTTGACAATCCCAGCCTTGACCTGATCAAAACCAGCAAATCGGAAAGCCTTTTGCAAAGGAGCCAATTCCATAGGAAACACGTGACGGCCTCCTTGATAGTGGTCATGGGTGAGAATAGAGCCTCCCACGATTGGCAGGTCGGCATTAGAGCCTGCAAAATAGCCAGGAAACTGCTCTACAATAGCCAGCAGACGCTCAAAGCTCTGACGACTGATAGCCATGGGGCGATGCTGGCCGTCTAAGAAAATACAGTGCTCATTAAAATAAGCATAGGGCGAATACTGGAAGCCCCACTCCTGACCCGCCATTTCAAAACGGATAATGCGGTGATTGCTTCGAGCTGGATGGTTAACCCGACCATGGTAGCCTTCGTTCTCTAGACAGAGTTGACACTGTGGGTAATTGCTAGCTTGAACCAACTTAGCTGCCGCAATCTCTTTTGGATCCTTTTCAGGTTTAGACAGATTGATAGTAATCTCCAGTTCTCCGTAGTCTGATGGTACACGATAAGCGATATTCTTAGAAATAGCCTTGAGCTTGATGTAGTCATTTTTCTGGCTGAGCTGGTAAAAATCCCCTATCGCCTGCTCAGGAGAGTGAGCATAGGTTGTCCAAAAGTCACGATTAACCTGACTTGGACAAGGAGTTACCAAGTCCATCAGTTCAGAACCGAGGATTTCACGCGCAGTCTGACTGTCCTCAATCGTCTCTAATCGAACTGCTTCCTCGACTAACTGGTCCTTGAGGTCAATCAACTCATCCAGATCAGTCTCAACTTCCAAAACACCTTCACCCACTCGTGCTAAGACACGATTGGTTAGGTAGATTCGATCCATTTCCTCAAATGAACTTTCAGCAATGACTTCCGTGATAAATGCATCTAGAACTCCTTGACTCATTGATTCTCCTTCTTACTTTCTAAATAATCTCTGACAGCATCTAAATCCTGAAAAACTTGTTCTGTTTTATTTAAGAAAGACTGTGCTGGCATTTTTAAGTCTGGAATACAAATAACTGGTATCCCAGCTCTATACGCTGCTTCAATCCCTGCTTCACTATCCTCTAGTACTAAGCAATTCTCTGGTAAAACATTCAAATCAATACAGGCCTTTAAAAATATATCAGGGTAAGGTTTACTTCGCTTTACATCTTTTGCAAAAACTAGATGGTCAAATAGGGACAGTATCCCATTACTATCCAAAATCATTCTAGCTCTAGATTCAACACTTGAAGTTGCTAGAGCGATTGGAATACCTTCTCTTTGCAAAAAAGCAAGCAAATTTTTAGCACCTTTTTTTAAATTTACACCTTTGGCTAATATTCGAGCTTCCAGTTCATAAACTTTTTCCAAGGTTTGGTCAAAGTTCCAAGGTAAATCATAGTTATCTAAAAATCGTTGAACATTCTCCTCTTCCCTATGTCCACTGTATTCTCTAGAATATGTTTCTTCTGTGAAAGGAATTCCAAAATCTTTAAGCAATTCTTGATAAACTTTTAGAGAAATGATCTCAGTATCAGCTAATAAGCCATCTAAATCAAATATTACAGCGTCCATTTACTTCTCTCCTAGTCTAAAACGCGAGTGCCACCTGCAACTTCAGCGATATAGAAGCTTGGAGCATATCCAACGACTTCCTCATAGTGCTTGCCAACAGCTGCTTTAAAGGCCTCAACAGCATCTTTTCGCACCAAGGCAATGGCACAGCCACCAAATCCTGCCCCTGTCATACGAGCACCCAGAACACCTTCCTGAGCCCAAGCTGTGTGAACAAGGGTATCCAATTCCAAGCCAGTTACTTCATAGTCATGTTCTAGAGAAACGTGAGAAGCATTCATCAAACGACCAAAGGTTTCCAAATCACCTGCCTGAAGAGCTGCTTGCGCTTTGAGGGTACGTTGGTTTTCAAGCACAGCATGACGAGCACGTTTCAAGCGATTTTCATCTTTAATCAGATAGCTGTATTGGTCAAAGGCCCACTCATCCAATTCACCCAAGGTCTGAATATCCAAGGCAACTTGCAATTCTTCCACAGCTTTTTCACACTCAGCACGGCGTTCATTGTACTTAGAGTCCGCCAGTTCACGACGTTTGTTGGTGTTCATGATAACAACGACATTGTCCTTCAAATCAAGTGGCACCAAGTCGTATTCTAACGTATTGGTATCTAGGTAAATGGCACGTTGGTCTGCCCCCATACCGATGGCAAATTGGTCCATGATACCAGAGTTGACTCCGATAAAGTAATTTTCTGTTTGTTTTCCGATTTTAACCAAATCCAAACGGTCTAGTTTTAAACCAAAGAGATGCTCTGCCACGACCCCTGTCAAAAGTTCCAAAGATGCTGATGAAGACAAGCCTGCACCATTTGGGATATTCCCAAAGACATAGAAATCAAACCCTTTGTCAATAACATGGCCAGCTTCCTGCAAGAAATGGAGGACCCCTTTTGGATAATTGGTCCAGCTGTGCTCTTTTTCAAATTTGAGGTCAGCAAGAGGAACTTCAATGATACCTTTGTCCTCAAAGTTGGCTGAGTAGAAACGCAAAACTTGGTCGTCACGTTTGCGAGCCACCCCATAAGTTCCCAAGGAAATAGCTGCTGGGAAAACATGTCCACCATTGTAATCCGTGTGTTCACCAATCAAATTGATACGACCTGGTGAAAAGAAAGTTTGGTCTGCTTCTTGACCAAAAACGGCAAGAAAGTCTTTGCGAAGGGCTTCAGTAGTAAGATGTTGTGTCATATGATTTCTCCTTTGACTGTCCGTTAAGTCATACTCTTCGAAAATCAAATTCAAACCACGTCAGCTTCACCTTGCCGTACTAAAGTACAGCCTGCGGCTAGCTTCCTAGTTTGCTTTTTGATTTTCATTGAGTATCATCTTAACGTGTAATCGTTTTCTTCTATTGTATCCAAGGGATTTACCAAGGTCAATCCTTTTTACTAAACTTTTACTAAACTATCAGTAAAAAGCAGAAAAATATGATATACTAACCTAAAAGGAGGAGGATTTATGGCTACCTTAAAAGACATCGCACAGCTAGCCTCTGTCTCTATTGCGACCGTATCTCGTGTCCTCAATCGCGACCAGAGCCTATCTGTCACAGAAGAAACCAGACACCGTATTTTAACCGTCGCGGAAGAGCTAGGCTATACTAAGCACCTCAAGACAGGCGAATCCCACAAACCAAAGCAAAAGATTGCCATTATCCAATGGGTCAGCGAACAAGGGGAGTTGGACGACCTCTACTACTATCAGATTCGTCTCGGTATTGAAAAAAGGGCCCAAGAGTTGGACTATGATATCTTGCGCTATTTTAATGACCATCCTTTTACACTGAGCGAGGAAGTGATTGGCATTCTCTGCATCGGAAAATTTAGCCGAGCTCAGATTTCTGCCTTTGAAGAATACCAAAAACCTATAGTCTTTATAGACAGCGATACCCTCTCATTAGGTCATACCTGTATTATCACTGACTTTTACACTGCTGTGAAACAAGTTGTAGACCATTTCCTCAGCCAAGGTATGAACCGTATCGGAATTCTCACAGGTCTTGAAGAAACAACCGACCAGGAAGAAATAATCCAGGATAAGCGACAAGAAAATTTCAAAGACATTACCCAAGCAAATGGAATCTACCATGAAGAACTGGTTTTTCAGGGGAGCTTTACGGCCCAGTCTGGCTATGACTTGATGAAGGAGGCCATTCACAAGCTAGGAGAACAACTCCCACCAGCCTTTTTCGCAGCCAGCGATAGTTTGGCCATCGGCGCCCTCCGTGCCCTCCAAGAAGCTGGAATCAGCCTGCCAGACCGCGTCAGCCTCATTTCCTTTAACGACACTAGCCTAACCAAGCAGGTCTATCCTCCCCTCTCTAGTATCACGGTCTATACTGAGGAAATGGGCCGAGCAGGCATGGATATTCTTAATAAGGAAGTTCTACACGGTCGCAAAATCCCTAGCCTAACCATGCTAGGAACTAGACTGACTTTGAGAGAGAGCACCTTGCATTAAGTACAACACTTGAACATAAAAAAACTAATAGAGATTCTCAAATCCTATTAGTTTTTTCTTTTTATACTCAATGAAAATCAAAGAGCAAACTAGGAAGCTAGCCGCAGGCTGTACTTAAGTACGGCAAGGTGAAGCTGACGTGGTTTGAATTTGATTTTCGAAGAGTATTAATCCATCACAATCATAGACTTGATAGTCTTACGTTCATCCATGTCTTGACATGAATATCCTATTTATTTAAACGTTTATAATTTTCATCAAAATACTTGCCGTTGCGGATATCATCTGGAAGTCCTTCATAAGGGGCTTCAGAGATGACATCTTCGTTGTTTTGTCCTGCATCTCCCATGTAAGTGATATGTGCAAATTCAGGAACCACTAGTTTAGGGTAAGTCGCGTATTTTTCCCGAGATTCTTCCATCAAGTCAATGTAGTCATTCTGATAGCAAACAGTGATTTCTGGATGTTCGTGAACCCAAGCAGGGAAGAAAATCGTACCATTTAATTTCTTCTCATTCGGAACAAAGTCAAGAGCGACATCCGTTCCTGTTGGTTCAGTCCATGCTACTTTGTAAACACCTTCTGTCAACATGACGATATGAGCCTCTTGATCTTTGACCCAACGTCCAGCTACCATTCCCCCATGAATACGATAGTCAACTGTATGGTCATTCTTCGCATACCACTCGTATTCCCAACCATTCTCATAAGTATAAATAAAGTGTGTTCCTAAAAAATCGTCTAGTGTTTTAAATTGCTTTGTCATTCTATATTCCTCCTTTAATGATCAACAAGAATAGTATACAAGCTATTTCTGATATAAACAATTACTTTAATTGTATACAAAGTATGCCTTTTAAGCATAATGTGATATACTAGAGGAAATAATCATGAACGAGGTGAATAATGGATATTCGAGTCCTCCAGTATTTTGTTACCATTGCTCGAGAAAGAACGATTTCTAGAGCTGCTGAACGATTGCATCTTACTCAGCCAACTCTTTCGCGTCAACTTAAAGATTTAGAAGAGGAGCTTGCTGTATCTTTATTTAATCGCTCGAACCGTGAAATGACGCTAACAGAAGATGGCCAGTACCTGTATAATCGAGCTCAGGAAATTCTCAAACTGGTCAATAAAACAGAGGAAAAACTAACTCGAAAGGGAGAAATCGGTGGAGATCTTTATATTGGAACATCAGAAACAGCTAGTTTTGACTTAGTAGCTGATACTTGTAGAAATTTACTAGAACTCTATCCCCAAATTCGGCTCAACTTCCATGACGACAATGCGGATACCATCTATGAGGAACTAGATAAGGGGACTCTTGACTTCGGGCTCGTACTAGTGAGGACCATCCCTAGCAAATATCAAACTCTCCTATTACCGAAGCAGGATCAACGAGGGGTTTTGGTGCCTAAAGGTCATCCACTATCAAGTCGCAAACAAGTAACTGTTAAGGATATTGTAGCTTATCCCTTGATCGTTTCCAGTCAATCTGATGTTGATAAAACATCTCTTGGCAATCACGATTACAAGATCGTCGCCACTTACAACCTTCTCTATACCGCTAGTCGTTTGGTTCAGGCAGGAGTAGGCATCGCCATCTGCACGAACGGAATCATAGACAATCCAAATCTTACTTTTATTCCTTTCAACACAGTTAGTGAAGAAAAGTTCTACCTTATCTGGCGTGAGCAACATGATCAAAGTGCTACAGAAAAAGCCTTTTTAGAAGAAATTGAAGCACAACTATATGAAATAGAGAACTAACTTTTACTTTTGTCGAAACAACCATCAGCCCTTATCACAGCCCTCGTAATCCCTACGAGAGGCTTTTTTTATCTTTTATTTGAGAAATGCTATTATCTTTTTTACAGCATAGAAAAAGGCTTGGGAATACAACTTACTGTTGCATTTCCAAACCTTTGATAGAACTAGAACTGACCTAGTCAAGTACAATCATAGCCTTAATGGTCTTGCGTTCATCCATGTCTTTATAAGCTTGGTCGATATCTTCCAGTTTATAACTTGAGGTAAAGACACGTCCTGGATTGATGTTGCCATCAAGGACTGCTTTGAGCAAGAACTGCTTGTCATAAGTTGTGACAGAAGCTGATCCGCCTGCCACAGAAATGTTTTGGGCAAAGGTCGAACCAAGGGCACGGTTATTGTAGTGAGGCACACCGACAAAACCTAAACGTCCACCATTGTGAAGCACTCCAAGAGCTTGATCTACCGCTGCTTCTGTACCGACACATTCGAGAGCTGCATCTGCTCCACCACCAAGGATTTCACGAACCTTGGCAATGCCTTCCTCACCACGCTCTGCGACAACTGCAGTCGCACCTGACTCCAAGGTCATTTGTTGACGGTCTTCATGACGACTCATCAGGATAATTTGAGAAGCTCCACGCATCTTAGCTGCAATGACAGCACATTGGCCAACAGCTCCATCCCCGATAACGACCACTTTGTCGCCTTTTTGCACATTAGCAACACGCGCTGCATGATAGCCTGTTGGCATAACGTCAGCCAGAGTCAAGAGAGATTTGAGCATGCCTTCGCTATAATCGGAAGGTTGACCAGGAATTTTCACAAGTGCCCAATTGGCAAAATGGAAACGGATATACTCAGCCTGGACACCACCTGACCAGTTGTTGCCGATATGGCGGTCACATGTCCCATCATAACCAGCACGACAGGCATCACACTGACCACAACCATGTGTAAACGGAGCAATGACAAAGTCACCTGGTTTTACCGTAGTGACAGCCTCACCAACTTCTTCGACGATTCCGATAGCCTCATGACCACTATTACTATGCCCTTCTTCGATTTCGGGATTACGGTAACTCCAAAGGTCTGAACCACAAACGCAAGTACGAACAATGCGGATAATAGCATCATCTGCTTCTATAATTTGCGGACGTTCAATGGTAGCAAGTCCAACCTGACCTGCCTTTGTATATACTGCTGATTTCATTTAAAATTTTCCTTCCTTGTAAAGTTTAATTTTGTGATTTAATCGATTTAAAGCCACCTGTAACTGAGACAAGCGCTCCTCTAATTTTTTCTTTTCCTCTTCTAAGATACCAAGCCTTTCCTCTCTCGTTTCATCCCCCTCTTGGTAGAGCGACATATAGTCAACTAAACTGTCCACAGAGACACCTACCGAACGAAAACACTTAATAAATTCCAGCGCTTCTATATCCTGGTCTTGAAAATCACGAATTCCAGTTGCAGTTCGAGTAATCGGTGGTACAAGACCAACCCGCTCATAATACCGAATCGTATCCGCTGAAATTCCCAACAAATCACTGGCAGATTTAATATTCATACGCTAACCTCCTCTCATTTCATTCACTGAGTTTAAGCTATTCTAACTCACTTATCTTATTATATAACTTTGAGTTGACTCCAAGTCAAACTTTTTGCATCTAATCGAAAAATTTTTTTAATTACCAAACAACTAAGTAAAGTTTATACAGAGCCTTATAGGATCAAACTTTTAAAATATTTAAACAGTAAGTAAAATACTCTATTTCAAATAACATAGTGGCTTAATCATTCTTTACTTTTTACTAATGATGCCCATGCTTCTGCTCTAACTCTCTCACCTTCCGCCTATGTTGCGCATGATTACTTTGACTGCTATCCACTTCAATAGTGATATTCTGCACGCCTCTTTCTTCTAAACATTGACGCACCACTTCTTTGGTTTCCATCATCTGTTCCCAGTCCTCGATACAGATGTGGACAATAGCATTGTTCTCTAGACCGTCCATGGACCAAATACTAAGTTGATTGATACTTTTGACATTGGGTAGAGCCTCTAAATCCTTCTCCAAATCACTTGTCTCGACCCCTTCTGGCACAGCATCTAGGAAAATTTTCAGTGCGCTCCAAAAGCGAGGAATGGCTTTCGACAGAATAAAGATGGAAATAATAAGCGATAAGAGTGGATCGAGGATATACCAATCTGTAAATCGGAGGATAATCGCCATTAGAATGACGGCCAACCAACCAAGAGTGTCTTCCAGAAAGTGTAGGCTAAGAATTGACTCGTTCTTTGTCTTTCCTTTACGAACTACCAGACTTGCTAGCACATTGATAGCTACTGCAATGATTCCCAGCCAGAGGATACCTTTCTCATTAACGGGTTGCGGATGAGCAATCTTCGTGATATTTTCCAAAATCACTAGGACAGACCCTATCATAAGAATCACAGCCGTTAGCATGGCCCCTAAAAGGCTAAAACGTTTGTAACCCAAGGTGTACTGCCTATCTTCTTCACGGTTTGAGATTGTTTCTAGAAGGGCTGATATACCAATGGCTATAGCATCCCCCAGATCATGAACAGAATCAGCAAGAACTGCACTTGAACCAAAGATTCCTCCTGCGATAAACTCAACAATCGCATAGCTTAAATTTAAGAAAAAAGCTAACCAGATAGATGTTTTAGAACTCATTTCTCTCCCTCCTTTGGTATAATGGGTATATACATACTTCTTTCATTTGTATTATCTAATAAAATCCAAAGAAAGGATAGAAGCAAACTGTCAGTCCTGTTCAGTTCTGAACAGTTTGTCTCAAGTGTCTATATGCCAAAAAGAGACCGTCGAGTCAGCAAGACGAAAAAAGCCATCTATCAAGCTTTTTTACAACTTTTGAACGATAAGGGCTATGATGCCACTACTGTTCAGGATATCATTGACCTAGCAGATGTTGGACGTTCTACTTTTTACTGTCATTACGAAAGTAAGGAACTCCTTTTAGATGAGCTCTGTCGCTACCTCTTTCATCATCTCTTTGAAAGGGAAGAACACTTGACTACAGAAGACTACCTCGCACATATCTTTTTACATTTTCAGAAAAACCAGGACCGTGTCACCAGTCTCCTTTTTTCCAAAAACGACTACTTCCTCCGCCAACTACACAAGGAACTCGAACACCACGTTTATCCCATGGTGGCGGATGACTTGCAAGAGGCCTATCCAAACATTCCTGCCTCCTACCTCCAGCATTTTGTTGTGACGAACTTTATCGAGACCCTAACTTGGTGGCTAAAAAAAGGAAAATCTTATACCGAAGACCAAGTGGTGAAATTTTACCTTTATGTAATGGAGATGACCTCTACAACTCCACTTGATAACTAAGCCTGTAACTCAGAAAGGAACCAACTATGTTAACTTCGATGATTCTAGGAATACTAACAATCGTACTAGCTCTCGCATTCTCATTACTTCACCTTGCTGCTGCTTTTTCAGCCATGAAACAAAAGAACTACAGTCTGGGAAACACGTGCATCTTGGTCGGCAGTTGCATCACTTCTCTGGCTCTAGCTATCTTTTACTTCGTCCCACTGGCAACCATTCTACTATGGATTGTGGGTTCGAGTATCGTCTGCTATGGTGCCTACTGGAACGGGCGACAGCAAGAAAATCAACATATATCGCACCACATTATTCGTATAACGAGTGCTATTGTCATTACGGTATTATTCATTTTGCTCTAACACAAAAAAAGGATCATCTGATCCTTTTTTTACTTTTTTAAGCGCTTTTTGCTGCCTTGCTCCACTGATACCACCCAACTAGACTATTGATGAGATAAATTAGGTATTTCCCTTGGATTTGCAGGCTTTCTCCCCACCAGAGATAGATTGAAAAGACATTAGTAGCAGCCCAGAATATCCACTGTTCACGGTAAACAGCTGTCATGAGGATTTGCCCTACACCATTGGTCGCATCAGTGATAGAATCACGATAGGGACGATTAGCTCCGATAGACTGATAAATAAACCCAAAGGCCAACCACCAAAGAACACTAATAGAAAGATACTTGGTCCAACCCTTGCCGTCTAGTTTACGTGCGACAAACTCTTGTTGTTCTTTCTTAAACTGGGCTTGATAAATCCAAACCAAGAGACCAATTGGCTGCATAATTGTAAAATAGAGAGTTGTTAAAACCTCACCATAGAAGCCTTTTTGAAGGGCAAGCACCAGATAAATGATGGAATTAATCAAACCAAATAGGTAGTTACTAGCACGACCTTCAGCTTCTCAAAGAGCAGAAAAAAGGTTAGTAAGGCTTGAGAGATGAATCATTTTAAAGGCAAACAATTCCAACAAGACGTCATCATTGTCGCTGTTGGTTATTACCTACGTTACAATCTGAGCTATCGTGAAGTTCAGGAATTGCTTTATGACCGTGGAATAAATGTTTGTCACACTACGATTTATCGGTGGGTTCAAGAATACAGTAAAATCCTCTATCATCTCTGGAAAAAGAAAAATAAACAGTCCTTCTATTCGTGGAAAATGGATGAAACCTATATCAAAATTAAGGGGCGTTGGCATTATCTCTATCGAGCGATTGATGCGGACGGTTTAACATTGGATATCTGGTTACGAAAGAAACGTCGAGCAGACGATAACAGCTATAAGTTAGAAGATACCGCCTATCAAGAAGATAAAGCACGCAAAGCAGAAACCGAAGATAAGCTAGCTATTGAAGCAATGAAAAGCAAGTACACCACGCTATTGCTAGAAAATATGTTGCTAAGTCCGTGTGAAATGCAAGATACAAAAATCATGGCAGGATTGCAAGTCCATGTTTATCCCCTCTATGACGAACTGAAAGAATTAAGAGGGCTAAATAGTGTTAAAGACCTCTTGTCTTATGTTGCCAGCAGACGTGAAGAATATTCTAAGCATAATATCGCACGCTACCTCAAAAAAGCCATTGAACAATATCTACCAACGGTTAAAAGGCAGGACTTAAACCATGAGTGAAGACTTAAAAACGATCAAAGAGCTGGCGGATGAGTTGAGTGTTACAAAACAAAATATTCAATATCACTACCAAAGGTTACCAAAAGAATTACAGCTTAAAAGTTCCAATGGGTCTAATCTAATAAATTCTAAAGCAGAAAAAATAATTTTAGGTAAAGTAGAAAGTAGTAGCAAATCAAATACCAAAGACCAACAAATAGAAAAACTAACTAATTTGTTAGACCAGTAACAACGATTAGCCTTGCAAGATAAAAAGTTGCTAGAAGAATACAAGGCGGAAAATGATAACTTAAAAGCCCTCAAAATGCCCTCACAGGAAACAGAATTCAAACACTTAGACAATCAATATAAAGATGAAGTGAACGCTCTTAAAGAGAAGTTGGAAAATTTGCAGGAACAAATCAAAGATCAAAAAAGGATAGAAGAACAAGAAAAACCAATAAAATAGTGGGGACTATGGCGAAAATAGATGATTCAGTTAAAAAGAAAGTTCCAGAATTGCGATTTAAAGTATTCACGGATGAATAGGAATAGCGTAAGTTAGGAGACGAAGTTCGAATAGTGATGGGACAGCCTCCTAATTCAGAAAATTATACTGATGATCCTAATGGACGCTAAAAATGCGAAGACCTATGAAGACCTATTTTGTATTAGTCAAACAAAAAATCCAAAAGAAATGGTATATGATTATGACCATGAAACAAAGTAAAATCAAACCGAGTGATCTGAGGAAGCACCCGATGATCATGAAACGTTATTAAACACAAAAGTCACCCATGTGAGTTCTTGCCAGAAGCTGAAGTTAATCCTTCAACCTGGAAAACCCGCAGAGGTGACTTTTTCTATACATCTCGATTTTTCTGGCAATAATCATTAACCGATAAATATGTCTGTGAATCAGCCAGCGACTCCGCTATGTCCATAATCCGCGGTGGTAGTAATCCCACTCGCTGGACAAGTTCGTGATTGCTGAACAATTCCCGTGGACTGCCGGCGAAGCCAAACTTCCCGTGTTCCATAACATACACCGACTCAAACTCGGCGGCGACCCAATCCATGTCATGGGTGATGGTCACAACTTGGTGGCCCGAATCAGCCAACTGATGGAAAATTGCGGTCAACTTGCGCCGGCTTTCCCAATCAAGCGACATCATCGGCTCATCAAATAAATAAATCGCCGGATCCACTGCCAAAACTGTGGCAACGCTCAACAGCTTGCGTTCCGACAATGACAGGTCATATGGACTTTCAGCTGTTTTATCATCCAAGCCAACTCTTTTTAGAGCCGCTAAAGCCCGCCTCGTAATCGTGTCGTGGTCATCCATGACCTGCGCGACATTCCACTCCACCTCTCGTTGAACGGTCGGGTTGAAAAGCTGATCGTCAGGATTCTGAAAAGTAATCCCAACCTTCAGTAACTTTTCGACTGGTTTAAGATCATTAAAATTTTCTCCATCGATCTTAATCACACCGGTTTGTGGTGTCAGCAAACCCGTCAACAATTTGAAGAGCGTTGATTTGCCGGCACCATTTTGGCCGACAATCGCCACCATCGGATCGGCGAAGTGTTTGTCTTCAACATCCAAGCTAAAGGACCGTTCCGGATAAGTGAACGTCAGGTGGCTCAGTTCAATTGTGGACATAACGAACCTCCTTCAGATCAGCGTAATTCACCGGATACCGGCCATCAGCCAAGTGCCAATCCATTTTTTGAGCAAGTTGCTGGATTGTCGGGGCTGGAATCTGCCAGTCAGCTGCCAAATGATTAAACACCTCACCCGGCCTGCCCTGGGCTACCATTTGACCCTCGTGCAGCACCCACACAACGTCGGCGACTTCGCACAAATCGTCAATTTCACTGGTGACAATGAAGACAGTCGTCTCTTTGACTTGGGCCAGCCATTGGAAAAATTGCCGGCGGCCAAGGGGATCCATCTCACTGGTCGGATCATCCATAATCAAAACAGCCGGATTAGCCACAATCGCCGTGGCAATTGCCAACCGCTGGATCTGACCACCGGAAAGGCTCTCGGGACGCAAATTCAGCTGTTCAATCAGCCCCATTTGCGTGGCAACTTCTTCAACCCGTTTTTGAATCAGTCCTTCAGCCATTCCCTGATTAATCAAGTCAAAGGCGATTTCATCGGCAACCGTGTCTGCCAACCCGCTTAGTTGGCCAGCTGGATTTTGCAGTACAACTCCATTCATGGCATTATAAACGGGCCAATTGTCAGACACTCGCTGGCCAAACATGTGCCAATCGCCCTCAATCTCAGCAGACACAATTTTGGGAATGACCCCTGCCAGCACACGGCACAAAGTCGATTTGCCGGAGTGGCTATTCCCGATAATCCCAACCACCTGGCCGGTATGAACCTCCGCGTTAATCTGACGCAGTTGTGGTTGCTCAGTACCCGGATAACGGGTGGTCAAATTTTCAATTACAATCCGTTTATCTTCGTCCATATCTTCCACCCAATCAATAAAATTGCCAATCCAGTCAGACCAATGTGCAGCGTCCGCGACAGGCGATACACGCGCTGGGAGGTTCTGACAGTCCGGTTGAGATTATCAAAACCTCTCAGTTGGAGAGAAATCGACCGCGTCATCGATTGATCCAAGGTCTTAATCACCAATGGAATTAGAACCGGCAGGACTGACTTTAATTTCTGAATCAACGTTTTTTGCGGATTGGTTCCGCGAACTTTTTGTGCCTGCTGGATTTTCCGCATATTGCGCATCATTTCCGGCAAAATATAACACACCGACATCAGAACGTAGACGGTTTTATAAGACAATCCGGACAGTTCCAAATAGGCCGCGTTTTCTGAAATACTCGTGGTCACCATAAAAAAGCCACTGGTCAAAATAATCACCAATACTCGACAACCCAGAGTGGTGGCGTAAATCAGGCCTTCTTTGTAGAACGACACCCCAAGCACAGAAAACAGCACAGTTTGATTCCGACTGTAAAATAACCCTTGGATGATCAGCATGGTGCAAATCAGAAACAGGCTGAATCCCAGCGCCTTAAAGGTGGTAGAACTCAATTTGGAAAATAACAATAGCAGTGTTGCGACAAGAATTAATCCGGCCTGAAGCAATAAATTCATACTGGCAAAGCTCAACAACGTCATGTCCAAGATGAACAAGAGCTTAGTAATCGGATCGATCACCTGGTACCACTTGAGCTTGACCCGTGGCGCTCCAGAAATCAATGTTTTATCAGTCATCATTTATCATCGCTAAAGAAGTGCACCATCCGCTTCGGCAGCTGACGATAGATGAAGAATGCCAGGTAGGCCACGCAGACTTTATCCAAAATATCCAAGACAAACTCATCGGTAAATGAGGCCAGCCACACTGGTGCATGATTGGCGACCATTACCGCAAACAATGAGTCACCCCAAGCGATACCGGTCTGACCACCCCAAAAGATGACGTTGAGTGGCGTTGAAATGACAGCTGAAACGATGGCAATAATAATAGCAGAAACAAATACTCGTCGCGCTGACGAGAACCACCCATTGGCGTGCAAAACTCCGACAGCAATCCCAATTCCGATGCTGGTAATCGCATACACGGTTGAAATTGGCGATAAGGTCAGCCCATAGATCACGTTGTTGATGAAACCACTAATGGCACCGGCAACCGGCCCAGCCAACATGCTGGTAAGAAAGGTTCCCAAAGACCCCAGCCAAACGGGCAACTTTAACCCCTCCGCCAATGCTTTGGCAACATAGTTAATCCCCACGGCAGCGGGAATCAAAGTCATGGTGGCAGCACTTAACCTAAATTTCCACATACTGGTACGATGAATCGGTTCTGTTTTCATAATCTTCTCCTTTTGTTTTTAAAGAGCCGTGTCTGGATAGACTTTCGGACGCAACGCTCTATTATATATCTACTGAACTGTCTATACACAAGATTTCCATCCTTAGTCGACATGAGCTGGAAATCTTTATTTGTTAAGTAGTTCACAACACATTATACACCTATTTTGTGAATAGTCAAGTGTATTTACAGTAAAATTTTAGAAAATCCTAAAAATTTCCTCTTATTTTCCATTTTGAAAGACATTCAGTAACTCTAATATCAAAAAAACCCAGACGACATTGTCTGAGCATTCTTTTCTATAGTCGTTTAAGCAAGTTGAGTTTGACATTTTCAAACTATTTCTTCAACAAACCTTGTTCTTGTAGAAATTCCTTGGCTACTTGTTCTGCTGACTTGCCTTCAACGCCGACTTGGTAGTTGAGCTGGCTCATCTGGCTTTCAGTAATTTTACCAGCCAATTTATTGAGAACTGTCTCCAACTCAGGATGTTTCTTGAGAAGAGCTTCTTTCATCAATGGAGCCCCTTGATAAGGTGGGAAGAGTTGCTTGTCATCTTCCAAGACCTGCAAATCATAACGCGCCAATTCTGCATCTGTCGAATAGGCATCTGTGATTTGAATATCGCCTGACTGAATTGCCTGATAGCGAAGAGCTGGCTCCATGGTCGCTACGTTGAGATTGAGACCATACATTGATTGCAAGCCCTTATTTCCATCTTCACGGTCATTAAATTCGAGTGTAAAGCCTGCCTTCAACTGTCCTTCCACTTTTTTCAAGTCCGAAATGGTCTTCAAGCCATATTCTTGAGCAATCTTTTTCGGAACAGCTACAGCGTAGGTATTTTGATAAGACATAGGTTTTAGATAGGCCAGATGATCCTGTTTGGCAATGCCATCACGCGCCACCTGATAAACCTGATCTGGCTCATGACCTACCTTGGGTGATGGCTGAAGCAAACTTTCAGTCACCGTACCAGTAAATTCAGGATAGATGTCAATATCGCCTTTTTTCAGAGCTTCATAGAGGAAGCTTGTTTTCCCAAAATTCGGTTTAACAGTTGCAGTCATACTGGTATTTTCTTCAATCAGCACCTTATACATATTGGCCAAAATTTCTGGTTCTGGACCCAATTTCCCAGCAATCACCAAGTTTTCTTTCTCTTTTTGAGCCAAAAGGGCTGGACTATAAGACAGACCGAGTAATATGGTCACCAAGGCAAAACCAGAGAAAATCGTTCTCAATTTTGCTTTTTCCATCACTTTTAGTAGGAAGTTAAAGGCAATGGCCAGCACTGCAGAAGAAAGGGCCCCAATCAAAATCAGACTGGTATTATTGCGGTCAATTCCCAAAAGGATAAAGGAACCCAGTCCCCCTGCCCCAATCAAGGCAGCCAAGGTTGCCGTACCAATAATCAAGACCGCTGCCGTCCGAATACCAGACATTATGACAGGCATGGCAAGTGGAATTTCAAACTTCTTGAGACGCTCCCACCTGGTCATCCCAAAGGCAATCCCAGCCTCTTGTAGACTTGGATCAATCCCCTTTAGTCCAGTGATGGTATTTTGCAAAATCGGGAAAATCGCATAAATCACTAGTGCTGTCAAAGCAGGCAAGGTTCCAATTCCCATCAAGGGGATAAAGAGTCCCAACAAGGCCAGAGACGGGATAGTCTGGAAAATTCCTGCAATCTGCAAGACCCAGTCCGCCAACTTCTCATGATAGCGAAGATAAACAGCCAAGGGAATAGCAATAAAAATAGCTAGTAATAAGGTCAAAAGCGACAACTGCAAATGTTGAGATAGAGCTGTTACCCAATCACCAAAACGATCCTGAAAAGTTGATATCAAATTAGTCATGAACACTACCTCCAAACAAGTCTGCTACAAAGTCTGTTGCAGGAGCCTTTAATATCGTCTCAGGATTCGCCACCTGACGAATCTCTCCATCCTGCAAGACAGCAATACGGTCACCTAATTTCAAAGCTTCATCCGTATCATGGGTCACAAAAATCGTTGTCATACCAAACTCTTTATGCAATTCTTTCGTCAGAACCTGTAGCTGTTTTCTCGAAATAGCATCCAAGGCTGAAAAAGGCTCATCCATGAGGAGAATCTTAGGCTGACCAATCATGGCACGGACAATCCCGACCCGTTGCTGTTCTCCGCCAGATAGTTCACTAGGAAGTCGATGGCCATACTCAGCCACTGGTAAACCAACTTTAGCCAAAAGCTCTTCTGTTTTCTGAGCAATTTCTTCCTTGCTCCAGCCCTTCATCTCAGGAATGAGGGCAATATTTTCCGCAACCGTTAGATTGGGAAACAGAGCAATGGCCTGTAAAACATAACCAGTAGAAAGACGAAGCTCACGCTCATCATAGTCTTTGATGCGCTTACCATCCATGTATATATTTCCATCAGTTGGTTCCAAAAGACGGTTAATCATCTTGATCATGGTCGTCTTACCAGACCCAGAAGGCCCAACTAAAACCATGAACTCCCCATTCTCAATCTGTAAATTGACATCTCTCAAAACATCTTTTTCTGTATAGCGTAGCGCTACATTTTTGTATTCAATCATTCTTTGTCCTCAATTTAAAATTTTCCTCGGTTGGTCAAGTTACCAACCTTTTAATAACTAATTTACCCCACTCTAAACCTCATTTTCCTTCTCTTTCAGATTAGCCAAAATTCTTTCTTGAAAACCTTCAAACTGACGAATTTCTTCCTCTGAAAATCCTTTGTAACAGATAGTATCCAATCTCTGACTGACACGTTGCCCAACTTCTTTCTGGGACTTGCCCAACTCTGTTAAAACTAAATACTTCTTACGCTTATCTTCTCCACACGGACTGACAGTTATAAGATTTTGCTCCTCTAACTTTTTTATCATAGTCGTCAACGTATTATTAGCAAGCCCAGTCGCAAGCGCAATATCTGTCGCAGTTGCACAGCCCGTCTTACTATTCCATAAAACCGCTAAAATCTTTCCCTGCTCACTCCGATAAAGAGAGTCAGGGTCTTGTCTCAGTAACTTTTGAAAAATCCGCCCATTCAACAAACGAATATGATGGGCTACCAAATGACAATATTTCATGAAACCTCCAATTTATTTCTATATCAATACGAATAAAAAATATTATAATACTTATTATTCCAATTGTCAACTATTTCGACTTAGAACTAATTTTTCTCAGTAAAAAATCTCCTACTCAAGGTAGAAGATTTCAATCTTATAAACTTAATCCGTCATGTCTGATACCAAAGTTCGACGCTCCAATGGAATACTGCACATAACTAACAAGAAAATGAAACCTGACTGAATCCAGAAAAGGGCCAAGTCAAAGATTCCATGCACAGCAACCACTGTAAGGAAAGATAGATAAAGACCGATAATTGGACGTTTCCCCGACTCCTGACTCATATCCATCATCAAACGAACAGGAGCAACAGAAGACAATGCTAATAAAATGGTTCCCACAATTCCGTAACTCAGAATCGTATCAATATAAAGGCTGTGAGCATGTTCATGATAAGGAGCATTTATCCGAGGATAAGAGTGCATATAGGTCAATGGCCCCTCCCCCCAAAAAGGATTTTGCTTAAACAAGGCCATCCCAGCATCCCAGATAGAAATGCGTTCTTCCATAGAAGAATCTAAAGTTCCCATCCGAACTCCCAAATCACTAGAAAAAAGGAAACTCAAGCCAATCGCAAAGACCCCAATACTAAGCCAAAAGGCCTTCCAGTTTTTAATGGTCGTAAAGAGATAAATGATGGCTCCAGCGATAATAGCAGGAAAGGCTGTTCTATTTTGCGTGAAATTTAAACCAAAAAGATTTACAAAACCTGCTAGCACACAAAAGACTTTCAACCATCTTAGCTTCGTCGTTGTAAAGAGATAAAAGGCAATCATGATACAGAAGCAACAAATGATCCCATAGTAGTTAGGATTAAAGAAGGTGACCTCTGCACGGTTTTGGTGCCATACTTGCATATTTGGTGAAAGAAAGGCATAGTTAAATTTCTCTACAATTTGGAAATGCTCCAAAGTAGCAAAAGCGGCAGAGACAACACTACCAAACAAAACCGTCTGGAGTATCAGTCGAAAGAAAGCATGCGTCAGACGCTTCTGGTAGAAGCTAAAGAAAATGAGGAAGAGAAACATCAGTAAAGATGCAACCAATCCAAGCCAGTTCTTGGCGACGATAGAGATGATACTACTGTAGGCAATAAAAAAGAGAAGTACAGGATGTTTGGCTAATCCTTTGATAATTCCCTTCATCTCCCCAGTAACAAGTAAACCTATCAAATATAAAGCAAAGAGGGCTAAGAACAAATAAAAAGGTAAAAAGATACTCATGATCATCAGATACAAAAAGAAATCTTTTTTCGAAAGCCCTCTTATCTTATCCAGTAATCCAATTGATTTCAAAACGGATCCTTTCTGTTCTGGATTTCTCCAGAAGATAAATGCTAAACTATCTTTATATTCTACCATTTTTTCCGTCATTTGGGAACAATGAACACGTTTTCGCCACAAAAAAAATCTTTCATTAATATGGCACTAGAACTGAATGTTTCTACCGTTTTCCACTACTTGATAGGTCTGACTTTGCAAATCAATTTCTGCTACTGCTGTTACGGACTTGTCTTTATTTTGACGTTTGATTACAATTCTGTAAGCTGTTGGTGTTTCAACGTCAATAGTCCCTTCTAGGTCAAAGGCCTCTGATTGATTACGGAAAGAAAATAGATTGAGAAGAGACTTCACCACAGGACGTTGAACTTCTTCTGCTATTTCCTCATTGCTATAGTAATGACGATTAATATTTCGACCTTCTTTGGTTTCTTCTAATAATTTCAAGTCATTTTTTCCTGCTAATAGACCCACATAGTAAACCTGAGGAATGCCTGGAGCAAAAGCTTGAATCAAACGAGCGAGGAAGTACTTGACATCATCATCTCCAAGCGCAGAATAGTAGGTTGAATTGATTTGGTAGATATCTAGATTGTTATACTCTGCACTAGAGTACTTACGTTTGACATTCGCTCCAACCTTATAAAGCTCATTTGAAGCATAGTCAATTTCCTCATCGGTCAGGATATCCTTGACATCCACCACTCCAATCCCATCATGGGTATCTAGTGTCGTAAATTGCTTCATCGGGCTCATCTTTAACCACTTAGCCAAACGCTCTGTTCTGGAACTGTAAAGAGTATAAAGGGTCACCATTGGAAGGGCAAAATCGTAAACATAGTAATCATGGTCCGCTATTTTAAACTGAATCGAATAGTGTTCATGAATCTCAGGTAAGAGCTCTGTCCCATACTCAGCAGCGATATCTCGAACTTTGTCCAATAAATTCCAAATATCTGGTTCCACAAAGAAATCATTGGTATCCAATTTCTTCACTGCATAAGCAAAGGCATCTAGACGAATCAAGTCACACCCGTTACTTGCTAGATGTTGAATCGTCTTACGGATAAATGCCATCGTTACTTCTTTGGTCACATCAAGATCAATCTGCTCCTCACCAAAGGTATTCCACAAATGTTCTACTGAACCATCTGCAAAAACGATCTCTTGCTTTGGTGCACGATCCTTACGCTTGTAAATTAAATCTACATCAGCTTGTGTCGGACGGTTTTCCGGCCAAAACTTGTCCCAGTTTAAAAAGAGATCTTTAAATTCACTAGCTTCATGTTTTTCTTGATAGTCCTTATAATATTTAGATTGACGAGAAATATGGTTAATCATAAAGTCAAACATAAGATAATATTTCTCACCTAAACGCTTAACATCCTCCCAATCACCAAACGCTGGATCCACTTCATCATAGTCCACTGGTGCAAATCCGCGATCACCTGTTGACGGGAAAAATGGTAGAAGGTGAACTCCCCCAATAGCATCGCCAAAATGTTCTTCCAAATTCTCATACAAGTCTTTAAGGTTATTTCCAAGACTATCTGAGTAAGTAATCAACATAGTTTTATTTTGAATGGACATAGATGTTCTCCTTTTTCTAATGAAAGCCAAGTCTTATATGACCTGGCTTCGTAAATGAAAGATATTTTTAGATTTTTGTTCAGTACTAATATAGACTGCAATCAACTAAATACGACTTTCTTGTTTTCTACATAGAAATGCCAACAAGCTGAACCGTTCCTCTATGTATGGAATTATAGATTCCATAAGCACTTTCTTACTTCACTGCCCCGTTACTCATTCCTGAAATGATATGTTTTTGGAAGATGAGGTAGACAATTGTTATCGTTACAATTCCCACAATATAAGATGCAAAACTTGGGCCATAGTCATTGAAGTACTGACCTTGGTAGTTGTATTGGAAGAGAGGCAAAGTCCACATCTTGGAATCCTTATTCAGAATCAAGAGTGGCAACATAAAGTCATTCCAGAACCAGAGAGCATTGATAATCAAAGTTGTCGCATGCATGGGCTTCAACATTGGAAAAATGATTCGACGATAAATTGTAAAACGATCAGCTCCATCAATTTCCGCAGCTTCATCCAAACTATCTGGTACACTGATTTTTATATAACCAACATACAAGAAGAGAGTCTGTGGAATAGCATAAGTTAGGTAGAGTATTACTAGCCCCCACATATTTGCTAGACCGAGTTTACTCATCATAACTGTGATGGGAATCATAATCACCTGAAATGGAACAAATATCCCTAAGATCAGGAGCGAATACATAATTGCAAAGGCTTTTTTCTTGGACATATTTCGAGCAATGGAGTAAGCTGCAGCTGGTATAAAGAAAGCCACTACAATCAATGATAACACCGTAATAACAGCTGAATTCCAGAAATAGCCTCCAATTCCATCCGAAATCAATCGTTCATAATTACTCAACGTAAAAGGATTGGGCAAACTAAAGAAATGATTCATGATATCCTTAGTTGTCTTGAAAGAACTAAATACCGTTACCAACAAAGGAACAAGTATAAAAATACCACCGACTATCAAGAGGACATATTTCCAAAACTGATTCAATTTTTCTTCTTTTTTCATGTGTAGGACTCCTCTATTAGATTTCAAATTTCTTTGATAGCTTGATTTGGATAATAGAAACAATTCCAATAATTAAGAATAAAATCAAGGCAATTGCATTCGCATATCCATATTGGTTACTCTTGAAGGCATAGTTATAGACTAAAAGTCCAAGAGACGTTGTAGCATTATTTGGACCACCACTCGTCAAGGCAAAAATTTGGTCAAAGGCAGTCAAACCGGACTTAAGAGCCAGAATAAAAACCATAGAAATCGTTGGTAGCAAATAGGGCAATTCAATCTTCCAAAAGGTTTGTTTACTTGTTGCACCATCAATTGATGCTGCCTCTAAAATATCATTTGGAATACTTTGAAGACCAGCAAGAAAGAGAATAATTGGCATTGCTACTCCTTGCCATAGAAGAACAAAAATAGTTGCTACTACCGCTCCGACTGGTGTCCCCAATAGACTCTCTTGTAAAAAGCTAATTCCTAAAATTTTTCCAATCGTTGGAAGACCATAGTTGAAGAATTGTTTAAAAATCAAGGAAACTGTCAAACCAGATAAAACAGCCGGGAAAAAGAACCAACCTCTAAAGAAGGTCTGTCCTTTCATCTTAGAATTCAAGGCTCGTGCCACAACCATCCCAATCGTAATCTCTCCAATAATCAATGCCAGAGTTAAAATCAAAGTAAAGGCTATAGCTGTGAAGAATTTCCCATCAATCATCAGCAATTTGTAGTTATTTAAACCAACAAATTTATAATTATAGGTCAATCCAGTCCAGTTAGTCAAACTATAGAAAGCACCTTGTACCATTGGAAAGTAAAAGAAGATAGCTTGTAATGCAAGCGGGATGAGCAAAAAAGTCCAACCCCAGTATTTATTTAAAAATTTTCGAATAGCCATATCATCTTAACTCCTATTCTAGTCCAAATCTGCCTTCATTGGATTAAAGAAAGCATTGAGATTGTTTGCCATATTTTTCAGATTTTTATCCATCAAGTAACCTGCACTTAGATTAAAAAAGTCTTCTTCAGAATTCCAGTGTTGGCCCAACCAAACATAATGCTTATCCGTAAATGCCAGTTTAGAAATCTCTGCAAGTGCTGAATCTTCTTTTTCTTGTATACCTTTTACAGCAACTGGCGATCCATCTACATCATAATATGACTGCATAGCTTTTGGACTAGTCATATAGCTGATAAATTCTTCGGTTTCTTTCGGATGTTTAGTAGTAGCTGAAGTTGATAATGCCATGTCCCCTGCACCAACAGTAACTTCTTTTCCTACTTCTTCTCCAGGAAATGCAAACATCCCCACCTCAAATTTTGGATCCTGTTGATTAATTGCCGCTAGCGCCCATGATCCTTGTGGCATCATCAAGGCTTTTTCACTCGAAAATGCTACCACCGCATCATTATAAGAGGCACCACGCCAACCATCTTGAGCATTATCTGCTAATAAATCGAGTCGTTCTGCATCTGCTTTTTAAATAGCATCATCTGCTGAAATAGCGTTTGGTTTTGAAAAGCGAAGGTAGTTATTAGCCGCGTCTCCACTACCCGTAAGGGTAATGAGAGAAAGTTGGTGGTAACCATTTAATGTCCAGCCTTCATTGCCTGCAACCGCAAATGGAGAATTCCCACTATCTTTTATCTTTTTGACAATCTCTTGAAATTCTTTAAAAGTCTTCGGTTCCTCAAGTCCTAATTCTTTAAACTTCGTTTTATTGTAATAGATTCCATAAAGGTTGGCTGTTAATGGCACACTATAAATCTTGTTATTGATTGCATACTTTTCGGCATAGTCATTCTTGATGTTCTCAAGATAGGGTTTTCCTGTCATATCTGCAAAATAGCCTGCCTTCGCCCACTCCTGAAAATCCATATTTTGAGGATAGATATTAATAATATCTGGAACGTCTCCTGATAAAATCCGAGTCTTTAGAACAATTCCAGCTGAAGGTACTGTAGTCAGCTTCACATCAATATTAGGGTGTTCCTTTTCAAAATCATCCACTATCCTTTGCAAGGTATCTGCCATCTCGGTCTTCTGGTTAAAAAACTCAATCGTTACCTTGCCATCAGCTGACTTCTCTTGACTACTACAAGCTGACAGTCCCAAAAGGATTAACCTTTTAGGGACAGAGAAAATAACAAAAACTTGGAAAGGAGGTAATTCTCATGTCAAATACGAAAAGAACAGGACAAACAGCCCTTTATGAGCGTTTAAGTCGAGATGATGAAATGCAAGGAGAAAGCAATTCCATAACCAATCAAAAGCAGCTACTTGAAAGCTATGCGAAAAGAAACGGCTTTGTCAATATCTATCACTATACCGATGATGGAGTAAGTGGAACAACCTTTGATAGAGAGGGATTTCAAAAAATGATAAAAGCAGTAGAAGAAAACAAAGTATCTACTGTGATAGTAAAAGATATGAGTAGGTTTGGCAGAGATTACCTCAAAGTAGGTTTTTACACCGAAATACTCTTCAAAGAAAAGGGAGTAAGATTTATTGCTATCAATAACGGAATAGATAGTGAGAAACAAGCAGAAAGCGACTTCACCTCATTTCTAAATATTATGAACGAATGGTACGCAAGAGATACCTCGAGAAAAATACAATCTATATTCAGAGCAAGAATGGAAGAAGGCAAAAGAGTATTTCCAAGCGTTCCATATGGCTATTATAGAAACCCAAATAACAAACAGCAGTTACTTGTCGATAAAGAGAGTGCAAAGGTCGTAAAACGCATTTACAGGCTTGTAATAGAGGGATATGGAGTAACACAGATAGCAGATATACTAACCAAAGATAAAGTTCTTATCCCATCAGCCTATGCAGAGATACATTACCCCGAAAACAACCACAGTTCCAAGAAAAGAGGAATAGAAGACCCGTATTTTTGGACACCGACCACAGTAGGCTATATCTTAGAAAAAAGAGAATATATGGGACATACCGTACTTGGTAAAACAATATGTCTTGATTACAAAACCAAGAAACGCAGAAAGGCAAAAGAAGATGAACTCATTATTTTCAAAAACACCCATGAAGCCATAATTGACGAGGAAACATGGAACAATGCTCAACGCTTAAGAAAGACAGTAAGAAGAAGTCCAAAGTATGGAACAACCTCACACCCCTTTACAGGACTTTTAATCTGTTCCGATTGTGGAGGAAAGCTAAGTTACAGAGAGCCGGCAGAACACAAAGAAAAGAAGTATGATTGTGATTATTGTTTTGTATGTCAACATTATAGACACAGAAAAGGCACTTGCAGTATGCACTACATCAAAGTAAAAACGGTTAATGAAATTCTCTTAAAATCAATCAAAGAAATAACCGATTTCGCAAAAGAAGATAAACAAGAATTTCTAAAATTGATGAATAAATTATCCGATGAAAAAAGGGAAGAAAAGTATCAAAGGGACAAAGAAAAGTTAGAAAAACTTTCATCAAGGAATGAAGAACTAACAACCTTAATTACAAAGCTATATGAAGACTACGCACTTGGAAAAATTCCCGCAAAACACTTTGACAGATTATTTAATATATATGATACGGAGCAACAAGAATTAGAAAAGCAAATACAGTATTTTGAACAAGAAATAGAAAGCTACCATCAGAGAAAAGTTGACACCGACAAATTCCTAAAAATGATAGAGAAATATACAGATATTGATGAACTGACAGTACCAATGATAAATGAGTATATAGAAAAAGTAAAACTCAAAAATGGAAATTACAAGACAAGAAAAATCAATACAGTGGATTGGAATGAGCAAGATAAAGCAGAGCATTGGCGAAAGGTATGGGGAGACATTACAAACAAATATTTGGAAGAAAATAGTATACAGAAAAAAGTAGATCACCGTTCCTATCAAAGACAGGGCATAGAACAAATACCGACCATTCATTTAGGCGTATCTGCCACCCAAATGGAGAAAAAAGGAATAGCCACCGACAGAGGAAATATCAACCGAGAAATCAAACATCAAAACATGATTTTAAGAGAAATATCAAGACGAATAAAAGCATTACTAAATTGGATAAGGGGAATAGGCAAAGAAGAAAAAACAGAAAACGAAAATACAAAATCCACCCTCCCACCGAAAGAAAATTTGCTATCCGTTCTTGAAAATCTTATCCGTAAAAATGCAGATAACCATAATACAGACTTAGAAAAATATATTGAGAGTTATCAGCTACTTAAAGAGAAAAACATCACTTCATTATCGGAGTTAAAAGGAAATATACTTGCTTTAAGAGATAAGAACTACAAGACTACAAGAGCCTTAAAAGATGTTGAAAAGAAAGTGGATGATAACACCAAACTTATCGAACAAGCAGAGAAGTATTTGAAGCATAAAGACACCTACAAAGCCTATACTAAGCTAAAGAAAAACAAACAATATACTTTCTACAATGAACATACCACAGAACTTATTTTGTTTGAAAGTGCCAAGAAATATTTGAAAGAACATTTAGGAGAAAGCAAGACCTTAAATATATCCAAATGGAAATCGGAAGTTGCCAATATGAAGAAAGAGAAAAATAGCCTATACAATCAAATATTAGAGATACGAGAGGAAGTAGAACAGGCTGAAAAAGTTAAGACTTGTATTGAACAGTTCCAGGAACATTCAAAGCAACTAACACAGGTAAAATGGAACGAGTTAGACCTATAAAATCAAGCGAAAAAATGGTATAATATTAAACAAGTATTTGATTTTGGAGGTGCTTAAATTCATGGATGAAAGAGAGAAAATCATTCGTTTATGGTTTGATATGTGGCTTACACAACAAGACTTAGGAATAGACGATATTTTTTTGGATGATGTGATTTATATTGAGAGTTGGGGTCCTAAGTATGAAAATCGGCAAACAGTAAAGCACTGGTTTAATGAGTGGAATACAAGAGGAAAAGTTCTTGCGTGGGATATAAAGCAATTTTTTCATAAGGATAATCAAACTATTGTAGAATGGCACTTTAAAAATAAAATGAATGAGGGGAAAGTTGAAGGATTTGACGGTATCTCTTTGATTGTTTGGACAGCCGATAATAAGATAAAAGCGTTGAAAGAGTTTGGTTGTAATTGTAACAACTACAATCCTTACAAAGAGAGTGAAACACCATTATTTAGAGATGAAAAAGTAAATTGGTTTTGAGGAGATAAAATATTGATGGAAAGTAGACCTGAGTTTGACAAAATTACATCGTTTGATGAATTTACTAAATACTATTGGTATCGTGAAGAACTTTCACAGATATGCAAGTCATTAGGATTAGAATATAGAGGTACAAAACAGGAACTCAATTATATTGTTGAGCAATACTTTAAGGGCAATTTGATTAAAAAATCATCAATAAAAAATGAAAAGAAGCAAGTGGAAAATATTACTTTAGATACACCATTACTTGAATGTGGTTTTTCTTTTAATGCAAAGTTCAGAGAATATTTCGCTGTTTTAACAGGTATCTCACCATTTAAATTTACTGCTGATATGGCAACAGTTTGGAGAAAAGTAAAAAGAGAAAATGATTTGAGTTTTACAATTCAAGATATGCTAAAAGTTTATTATTGGAAATCAGATTATGCAAAGTATGATAATTCGGTTTGTCAATGGAATCAATTTTTAAAGGATTTCTGTGCAGACAAAAATAGTTGCAACTACTCAAACAAATTAAAAGTAGCTTCTATTCTTTGGAAAGAAGTCAGAAATTCAAGAAATGAAAAAATTTATTCAAAGAATCTTTTGACTGAATATGCCGATAAAATAAAAGAGTATTGCAAGTAGGATATTTTTAACTTGCTAAACTAACAATTCAATAAAAGCTAACACGAAAGCAGTAAATCAAAAAGGTTTGCTGTTTTTTCTTTGCTTAAAAACGGAAAGGAGGACACATGGAAGAAGAAAAAAGAGTAATAAAAGAATCACAACATAAACAGTTAGTAATGGATATTGGAAAAACAAAATATACTGTAAATCTACATTTCAAGCAAGGTACAGGGGAAACATACAAGGATAAAATACTAAAGTTAATTAAGAGAGAAACAGAGAAGATATAAATTTATCAAAAAAATTTTGTTTATGTCCTTGACAAATCTTCCCAAAAGGCAGAGTCCTGTAGTAGCAATTAAGCTCATCTTTTTATACCATCTCATGATTTTATCTCCTTATCTTCTAATGAAATGTAACTGCCTGCTGAGATAATCTCCCTGCGGAAGCCCCATAGTAATACCCGCATACATGAGTTCTGCACCTGAGTAAACTACACCATTTTCCTGTAATTCATACCGTCCCTCTTCATCCAAATCTTTTAACTTTAAAGTTGTTTCCATTGTTTCCACAACTGATAAGACTCGGACGTAGGTTACAATCGTTTGATTTCCATAGTTGAATTGTACAGCTGCTTCATTGGATTCAGCATCGGGATTGATTAACCTATACTGATTTCCCAACTGGACTACTGGCCGCAATTCTTTATACAAGTTCACCTGGTTAGCAATCTCAGTCTTCTCTTCATCTGATAAACTTGTTAAATCAAGCTCATAACCCAGATTCCCCATCATGGCCACATGACCGCGAGTTTCCAATGGTGTCATTCGTCCCATCTGATGATTTGGCACTGCTGACACATGAGCACCCATAGAAATGGTTGGATAGAGATAGGATGAACCGTATTGTATTGGTAAACGTGAAATAGCATCAGTGTTATCACTAGCCCAGACTTGTGCGAAATAGCGCATCATGCCAAGATCATTTCGTCCACCACCAGAGCAGGACTCAAAGAGAATATGACTGTGTTTCTCTGTCAGATAAGAAACAAGTTCGTAAAGCCCCAACATATACTGATGAGACTGCATCTGGGTTTCCAGATTAACTGAACCATTCCCCAGATTAGTAATATTACGATTCATATCCCATTTGATGTAGTCAATTTTATGATGAGAGAGGAGTTCATCTAAAACATTTTTCAGATATTCTACTACCTGAGGATTGGCAAGATTAAGTACTAATTGATTTCGAGAATAGGTATGCTCATAACCTGGAACCTGGATGGCCCAGTCAGGATGTTTACGATACAAGTCGCTATCAACGGAAATCATCTCAGGTTCTAACCAAAGCCCAAACTGCAAACCTCTTTCATGGATAGCTGAAATCAGACTTTCTAGACTTCCACCCAATTTTTCCTCATTCACAACCCAATCACCTAAAGCACGATTATCATCAAAGCGATTACCAAACCACCCATCATCTAATACAAAAAGTTCTATTCCAACTTTCTTAGCCTCATCTGCCAACTCTAACAATTTTTCTCTCTGAAAGTCAAAGTAGGTAGCTTCCCAGTTATTGATTAGAATTGGACGCTCTTTTTTAGAAAATTTACTTGGCATAATGTGCTTAAGTACAAAATTCTGACTTTTATGACTGATACCAGTTAATCCCTTATCTGAATAGGTCACTAAAGCTACCGGTGTTTCAAAGTTTTCCTTAGAATCTAACTTCCAAGAAAAATTTTCTGGATTAATGCCAATAGCCACCCGAACTTCATTCAGTTGATTCTTTTGGACAAAAGCTTCGAAGTTTCCACTATACAGTAGTTGTAGAGCAAACACATTCCCAGCATCCTCTGTAACTCCTTGATCACATAATAGAAGAGCTGGTGTTTGAGCATGCCCAGAAGCTCCACGGTTCGAACTAATCGAAAAGATTCCTTGTTCTACCTGTTGACGTCGGACAGTCTTTTCACGAGCATAAGCTCCCTGTAAAGTCACTATTTCGTAAGCTGCAGCAGGAAAATCAGCCATGAAAGAAAAGTCCTTATGAATGACAACTTCCTGATTGCTATTATTCTCCAATTTACTGTAACTAGCAATTGTCGCATCATTATCAAAAGCTGTATAATACAAAGTCAGACTAAGTTTAGCTTGAGGATCTTTTAAAATCAAGACAAGAGTCTCTGTACCATCCATGCTGTGAGGAGAAGGTAAGCCCTGTGGACCATTCTGACCTTTTAAAATCTTTGCTTCTACAAATCGAAAGTCTGTTACTTCAGTTGCATCATGTTGAACCTGTAAAGTTGGTTTTCTAAAGTCACCCAAACCATGTTGCCCAAAAATTTGACGTTGCGTATCCAAACTAAAGGTTCGATTAGTAGCTGTTGGATTACCTGAAAAAGCATGATCGCGTTCGTAAACACTATTAGCCCCTCTATAGTTCTTAATAGTCTTTCCTAAATGTTTTAATAATAAGAACCCATCCCTATTTTCAATAATCAAACTTAAACCTTTACTCTCAACGTAAAAAAGATTATTCTCTATCCGAATTCCCATAAATTGTACCTCATCGATTTCCTGATAAAATTTTAGCAAATAAAAGCGCTTTCTAAAATAGAAAAATGTCTCTAAAGTATGGTAAAATGTTAGGTAGGAGGTGCCCCATGCTCGTTTTTTCAGAATACCAGACTGGAACAATTGATCTTTCTCTTAGCTTTTACGGTTATGAAGAATGTACGCCTAACTACTCTTTTGGCCCAGCTATTCGAGATACCTATGTATTACATTACATTACTAAAGGAAAAGGTCAATTTCATTATAAGGGTAAAATTGTTGATTTAAAGGCAGGAGATTTCTTTTTACTAAAACCAGATGAATTAACCTTCTACCAAGCAGATAGCCAGGATCCTTGGGCTTACTACTGGTTAGGGATTACTGGAGGGAGGGCACCTGACTATTTTGCTCTGTCTCAAATTTCTGATCAATCCTACCTCATCCAATCAAAAAACTGTCACACACAGACAACTGCAAAACTCATTGAAAATATTGTCCGTTTTGCTCAGGTAACAAAATCAAACGAACTAGCACAACTCCATATCATGGGGCAACTTCATGAACTAATGTTTCATCTAGGAACTATTGCTCCCAATCAGAAAAAAAAGAATATTTCATCAACCCACCAACTCTATCTTGACTGCAAACGATTGATAGATAGTCACTACCCTCAATCACTCACCATTCAAGATTTAGCAAAGGAGCTATCGGTTCATAGAAGTTACTTAACTAGTGTGTTTAAAGAATTTCACCAACTCTCTCCAAAAGAGTATCTACTCTACGTTCGGATGCATCGTGCACAACAACTTCTGGAACATACTGAAGAATCTATTAAAGTCATTGCGTACTCTGTCGGCTTTTCAGATCCACTACATTTTTCAAAAGCCTACAAGCAGTTTTTTCATAAAACACCTAGTCAAACTCGAAAAGAATACTCTCATTCCCTCTTAGCTAGAAAGGAAAATCAATGAAATCACACCAACTAGTCTACCAAATATTAGCTAGAGAAAACGATTATGTTAGCGGAGAAAAAATCGGAGAAGAACTGAATTTAAGCCGTACATCTATATGGAAAGCGATCCAACGTCTTCAACAAGAAGGCCTAGAAATTGACAGTATCAAAAATAGAGGCTACAAGCTTATTCAAGGCGATCTGATATTACCTGATTTGATTCAAGAGAAAGCCAACTTAATCGTTCACTACAAACCTGAGACCAAATCAACCCAAACAGATGCAAAAGAAGGAATTGAAGCTGGAAACAAAGGAAATACACTCTATCTTTCAACCTGTCAAACAGCAGGTCGTGGCCGCTTTCAGCGTCCCTACTATTCACCATCTCAGGGTGGGATCTATATGTCCCTGCATATTCAACCCAATCTTCCCTATGAAAAACTCCCATCCTATACTCTCCTTGTAGCTGCTGCAGTCTACAAAGCCATTAAAAACCTAACTATGATAGAAGTAGATATCAAATGGGTAAATGACATCTACTTTAAAAATAAAAAGATGGCAGGTATCCTCACCGAAGCAATGACATCAGTTGAGACAGGGGTGGTTACAGATGTCATTATCGGCGTTGGAATCAACTTTGCCATCAGCGATTTTCCCAAAGAGATAAAAGAAAAAGCTGGAAGTCTCTTTACACCACCAGCTCCTATCACACGAAACGAACTAATTTCAGAAATTTGGCGTTGTTTCTACCAAACAGCACCCGAAGAACTACTCTATCTTTATAAAGAACACTCTCTTGTTCTAGGAAGAGAGGTCAGTTTTATCCAAAATCAGACTGAAAAAAAAGGAGTCGCCAAGGACATCTCCGACAAAGGACAACTCCTTATCCAGCTTGATGACCAGACAGAAATCTGGCTCAATAGTGGTGAAATCTCACTCGCTAGCTGGACTTAACAAACAGCACTATATGATGTCTAGAATCTCATCTAGCAAGCATATAGTGCTGTTTGAATGTAGAAAGTAACAGATATATAAATAGCTAGCTTCCTATCAACAATTTACAGGTGGATAGCTTTTGAGGCATTCTTTTTATATGCCGTGCTATGTACCAAAGAAGCTCCATAGCAGTGATTCTCATATTCAAGCATAATCAATGGCAACGCAAAAACTTTAACAGCATATAAAAGCAGCCAAAACATAAAGACTTCAGCTTTTATATTCACCAAATTTTTACTAAACATCTCGTACAAGAAGCATGCATTTAAAGCCATATTGAAGAGACTTGCCAACGTTGCTAAGACTATATTGGTTTTCAATTTTGGATGATAATATTTAGCCACATATAAGGCCAATAATGAAATATTATAAAGGCAAATCGGTTGATAATTTTCTCTATAAATAACCAGCGTCTTACGATTATAGAACAGGAAACCATGAGGTCCACGATGATATTCATTGATCCAGACATGGCTAAGACCTCTAATCTCATCCCAAGCTACAAATAAATCAATTTTTCTTAGATAAATCCCTTTTTTATGAATTGAACATTTCCATTTAAACAAGAAAGATAGAAGAAAAGTGAGGAGCAAAACTACAACTGTAACAATCCTCAACTCCTCTTGCCCAACAATCAAGGATAGATTTAAAAAGCGAATTTGAGCTTCTGTTGTATCTAAGATCATCGAAATCCCAGTTAGAATCACTACAAATATAAATAGTATAAATCTATAAAAAATACTATGAAATTTTACTCCATTTTCCATCTCGATTATCCCCCAGCCACTTAAAGTCCCTAACCTTAGTATACCACTAAATCTAGTCTATTTATGATTTTTTCTAATATGAAAGTTACTGAAACAGCATTAGATAATAGAGCTCTATAATTCGGTAGTGGGTAAATCCACTATGGAGATTATGTAGCCTAGAAAAAAAGTCCCATATGACCTATAATGAAAAGCGACTAAACAACTCATTAGAAAGATTCATATGGAACAATTACATTTTATCACAAAATTACTAGACATTAAAGACCCAAATATCCAAATTATAGATGTCATTAATAGGGATACACACAAGGAAATCATCGCTAAACTGGACTACTACGCTCCATCTTGTCCTGAGTGTGGAAATCAAATGAAGAAATATGACTTCCAAAAACCGTCGAAAATTCCTTACCTCGAAACAACTGGTATGCCTACTAGAATTCTCCTTAAAAAGCGACGTTTCAAATGCTATCAGTACTCTAAAATGATGGTCGCTGATACTCCTATCGTCAAGAAAAATCATCAAATCCCTCGTATCATCAACCAAAAGATTGCTCAGAAACTGATTGAGAAGACTTCTATAACCGACATTGCCCGCCAGCTTGCCATTTCAACTTCAACCGTCATTCGAAAGCTCAATGACTTCCGTTTTAAACATGATTTTTCTCGTCTTCCCGAGATTATGTCTTGGGATGAGTATGCCTTCACTAAGGGAAAGATGAGTTTCATTGCGCAAGATTTTGACAATCTCAATATCATCACTGTTCTTGAGGGCAGAACACAAGCTATCATAAGAAATCACTTTCTTAAATATGATAGAGCTGTTCGTTGTCAGGTGAAAATCATTACGATGGATATGTCTAGTCCCTACTATGGACTTGGCTAAACAGTTTCGCTTTCGAATTTCTAGGCTCAGGCTGAAACAGTCTCCCAGACTGTTTCACTCCCAAACGCTAAAATCGTTCTAGATCGCTTTCACATTGTACAACATCTTAGCCGTGCTATGAGTCGTTTGCGTGTCCAAATCATAAACCAATTCGATAGAACATCCCATGAATACAAGGCCATCAAACGTTACTGGAAACTCATTCAACAAGATAGTCGTAAACTCAGCGATAAGCGATTTTATCGCCCTACTTTTCGTATGCATCTAACTAACAAAGAAATTCTAGACAAACTATTGACCTATTCAGAAGACTTGAAACACCACTATAAAGCTCTATCAGCTCTTGCTTTTTCACTTTCAGAACAAGGAGCCAGACAAATTTTTCGGACTCATTGAAGACAATCTTAAGCTGGTTCATCCTCTTTTTCAGACTGTCTTTAAAACCTTCCTCAAGGATAAAGAGAAGATTGTCAACGCCCTTCAACTACCCTATTCCAACGCAAAATTGGAAGCCACTAATAATCTCATCAAACTTATCAAGCGGAACGCCTTTGGTTTTCGGAACTTTGAAAACTTCAAAAAACGAATTTTTATCGCCCTAAATATCAAAAAAGAAAGGACGAAATTTGTCCTTTCTAGATCTTAGCTGACTTCAACCCACTACAGTTGACAAAGAGCAAAAAAAAGAGCCTAGCAACTCTTAACGTACGGAGAATGGGGGATTCGAACCCCCGCGCCGGTTACCCGACCTAACGATTTAGCAAACCGTCCTCTTCAGCCTCTTGAGTAATTCTCCTATTAATGGGCACGAGTGGACTCGAACCACCGACCTCACGCTTATCAGGCGTGCGCTCTAACCACCTGAGCTACGCGCCCAAGTTTAAAAACTTGGTATGAACTTTCGTTCAAAGCGGGTGACGAGAATCGAACTCGCGACAACAGCTTGGAAGGCTGTAGTTTTACCACTAAACTACACCCGCT
>NZ_ALKH01000007.1:0-1892 GCF_000286475.1 Streptococcus sp. BS35b | reverse complement strand
CTTCACTTTTTGAAGTTCTGAACCATCTGCATCATTCTTCAAGACAAACTCAAATTCATCAGCTTTCAATTCACGGCCAGTCAACTTCTTAGTCACTTCGAGATTTGCTTTAGCATTTGCAGCTTTGTAAGTATTTTCGAAGTGTCTTTCATCGTTGTCATAAGAAACAGTTGCTTTCAGAGCACCATGACCGTCATCTGTTACTTCGATAGTCACTTCCACAGTCTTATTAGAATAAGTGATACCATTCTCGATTTGACCAGCTTTGTGTTCGTAGATTGTATACTGGTAAGTACCAGCTTTCTCGAATTCTAAATCCTTAAACTTGATGTTTCCATCTGCATCATTTGTAGTCTTTTCTACGGGATCACCTTCGTGATTTAGCAAGGCGAAGACAAACTCGCCACCTTTGAGCGGCATTGGAGTATTGGTGTTCTTATTGATAAATGATTTAGTTGCAGAAACTGGAGCTTTGACTTTTGCAGGGTTGTAAGTATTGGTGAAGGTTGTGCTATTAGCTGTACCATCACTGCTGTAGTCAACAACTGCAGTCAGTTTACCATGACCGTCATCTGTTACAGTTACTTTAGCTGTGACTGTCTTAGAATCGTAGGTAATACCATTTTCAGTTGTACCAGCTTTTACTTCCTTGATAGTGTAAGTATAAGTACCTGCTTCATCGAAGGTCAATTCATGAAACTTAACTTTTCCATCTGCATCATTTCTCTTAGTTTCAACTTTACCAACTTGGTCTGTCAACGTAAATTCGAACTCATTTTCTTGAGCTCCTGTCGTACGACCGGTCAACTGCTTAGTCACTTCAAGAACGGCCTTAGCATTAGTTGCTTTATAAGTATTTTTGAATATCTGAATTCCACCATCAGTAGCTCTATTCACTGCACCAGTAAGTGATGGTACAAGATTAGAACTAGGTGCTGAAGAGACCAAATTAGCTGACGGAAGTGCCACAGCAGTAATAGGATGATACAATACTGTCGCAACCAGTTTACCTTTTCCATCATCTGTTACACTTACTGTGACTGGTACTGTTCTAACATCGTAAGTCACACCATCGATGGTTTGACCAGCATTCACTTCAACAACAGTAAATTCGTATTCACCCGCTTTATCGAAAGGAATATCTTTGAAGACTACGCGACCAGCTGCATCGTTCTTAGCTCTTTGAACTTCTTGGCCATTTTTGTCTTTCAAGATAAATTCAAATTCTTCGTTTTGAAGAGGTGTTGGACGACCACCCACCAATTCTTTTTTGACTTCAATATCAGCCTTAGTTGGTGAAGTACCATAGGTGTTTGTGACAGTTAAATCAGCTGTTTGATTGGCTGTATAACCATCTACAGCAGTGACAAGATTGCCATCTTCATCGACTTCCATCACACTATAAGTGTACTTCACACCGTGCTCATCTGTCGCAGGAAGATCTGACCATTCTACAGCACCGTCTGTCTTAGGTACTTCTTTTTGGTCAGCATCTGTAACTGCTTCTGCAGTACCACCCTCTAGAGTACGATACAATTTAAAGAAGAGACTTGGGCGAATACTATCTGTTCCACCAGTCCAGACTTTATTAGCAGTTACTTTTGTTTTTGGAACCTCATAAGTGTTGGTTACTTGTGTCTTGTCTGCATTGTAAGAGACGACGTAGTTATGATCGTTAGATGCGACTTTCTCTCCTTCTTTCAAAGGAAGTTCAGTAGTATCTTGAAGCTCACGAACAGAATAGATTAGTTTTGTTCCATCAACATCATACTTAGGAAGTTGTTTCGCCCACTTGTAAGTATAAACACCATTGGATTCTGTCACTTCTGGAGTATAGCTACCAGAAACAGGTTTAGAATCCTCAATAGTCTGTCCTTCTTTATGGACATACA
>NZ_ALKH01000006.1:0-38635 GCF_000286475.1 Streptococcus sp. BS35b | reverse complement strand
AACTGCACCCCAAAAGTTAGACAGAAAAAATCTAACTTTTGGGGTGTTTTTATTATGAAATTAACTTATGATGATAAAGTTCAGATCTATGAACTTAGAAAACAAGGATATAGCTTAGAGAAGCTTTCAAATAAATTTGGGATAAACATTTCTAATCTTCAGTACATGATTAAATTGATTGATCGTTACGGGATAGAAATCGTTAAAAAGGAGAAGAATCGTTACTATTCTCCTGAATTAAAACAAGAAATCATTGATAAAGTCCAACTTGAGGGACAATCGCAACTAAGCGTATCTCTGGATTATGCTCTTCCAAGTAGTGGATTACTTCCAAATTGGCTGGCACAATACAAGAAAAACGGGTATACTATTGTTGAGAAAATAAGAGGGAGACCTGCTAAAATGGGACGTAAACGGAAGAAAACCTGGGAAGAAATGACAGAACTAGAGCGACTTCAAGAGGAGAATGAACGCTTACGGACCGAGGTGGCCTACCTAAAAAAGTTAAAAGAGTTAGAGGAAAGGGACGAGGCCTTAGAGCGAGAAAGGCAGAGACAGTTAGAGAAATGGTTTCAGGAGGATTTCGACTAGATTTACTTCTTGAAACAGCTCGTTTAGCTCGCTCAACTTACTATTATCAGTTGAAGCAACTGGATGGGGTTGATAAAGATCAAGAACTTAAAACCGAAATTCAGGCCATTTATAATGACCATAAAGGCAACTATGGTTATCGTCGGATTCATTTAGAACTAAGAAATCGTGGATATCTAGTAAATCATAAAAGAGTTCAACGCTTGATGAAAGTACTCAATTTACAAGCTAAAATGCGACAGAAACGAAAATATTCTTCTCATAAAGGAGACGTTGGCAAGAAAGCAGATAACCTGGTTCAACGTCAGTTTGAAGCATCAAGGCCAATGGAAAAGTGCTATACGGATGTGACAGAGTTTGCCATTCCAAATAGCACACAGAAATTGTATTTATCGCCCGTTTTAGATGGTTTCAACAGCGAAATCATCGCTTATCATCTTTCTACTTCACCGAACTTGGAACAAGTAAAGAGCATGTTAAAACAGGCCTTCACAGAGAATTACTACGAAAATACTGTTCTCCATAATGACCAAGGATGGCAATACCAGCATGCATCTTACCATCAATTTTTGGAGAGTAAGGGAATTCAAGCATCTATGTCACGCAAGGGAAACAGCCCAGACAATGGGATGATGGAATCTTTCTTTGGTATTCTGAAATCGGAAATGTTTTATGGTTATGAGAAGGCGTTTCAGTCGCTTAAGCAATTGGAACAAGCTATTGTGGACTATATTGATTACTACAACAACAAACGAATTAAGGGCAAACTAAAAGGACTTAGCCCTGTGCAATACAGAACTAAATCCTTCGCTTAAATTATTTGTCTAACTTTTTGGGGTCAGTACATTTTGAGAGTTATTATCTACATTATTTGCCTTTTTCTTTTGTCAACCAATATGTGATTCCTGCTGATGAAATTGCTGATAAAATAATCGCTAAAATAACCCATACTCTGTTATTATCCACTGAAATTGGCGCTTCATATGTTTCTTTTTTAGTTTCAATTGGATTAGATAAAAAATTCATCACATTTTGATTGGTCGTTCCACCATCACGAATATTCTTCATAACAGTTTTAAAGGACTCTGCGTAGTCTCTATTCCCTTGAATAACTTCTGCTTCATTAGATATCAAATCATTCGTAGTTGAAATAGTCTTATCAACATTACCTTTAATAGTCTGAACTTGGTCAACAAATTGAGTAAACTGATCCTTCATAGTTCCAACCGCTTCATGATTTTGACTAGTTTCTTTTGATCCAGTAGAAGTTGTAGACACTAATGATTCAATTGAACTATATAAGCGATTTGATGACTCACTATCATTTATTAATATTCCGCTATTAGCATCTGAAGCTGTACCCGTCACTTCCAATTGTTTCGCTTTCGTTTCCTTCCACTTATCGTACTCGGTTGATAAGGTCTTAATCGAATTGTTATACCAATCAGCTAAGTTTGTAATTTGATTTTTGAAATAATCATTTGGTAACTCAGCTTCAGCCAATTCAGGCAATGTGTCACTTGATTTTTCTAATGACTCCAAAGAGTTTTGAATTTGTTCCAACAAAGCTATACCTGACTCTTTAAACTTAGCAACTTGATCTTCTGACAACTGAGTCGCTATATCATCACGACTGATATTACCATACATATTGTAAACAGAATCTGGTGATAAGGCAGAAAAATTAATAGAGGAGCTACTTGGACTTCCATAAATTGCTTGAATCATACCAGTTGTACGATCGATTTTGCTTAATTTATCAAGAATATGTTTTAAATCTTTTTTCACTAAAACATCTGACTCTTCTTTATCGCTACGATAAATAGTTTTCTTGACAGGAATTGTAGTTTCACCAATGTGTACTTCAAATGAAATTTCATTTTTCCCATAATGTGGTTCTAAAGTATATTCAACCGTCATAGTATAAGGTTTATCATCTGTTATAGTTTGCTCTCCTCCAACTAAAGTAGCATTTCCTGTAACATAAATTTTAGCTTTAGGAGATAAATATTTTGTCCCTTTAGAACTGCTAAAATCTCCGCCACCCTCAACTACCGTTGATGATTCAGGCAAACTACTGGATGGTTTTGTCACAGAAGCTTCGACAGTTTCAGACTCAGCCTGGGGTAATTTAACTGTCAATTCCATAGTTTCTGTTACTTTATCGAGCTTATCATTTTCAATCGATAAAAATTCAAAAATAGGTAATCCACTTATAGAGGTGGCCTTCTTATCAAATTTAGTATAATTCTTAAGTAAATCTATTTTTTCATTATATTCTTTGACTTGATCAGCTGTTAGGACATTGAGTTTCTCCAATTTACTAAATAAAGTTTGGTAATCAGTTGGTTCAATACTAATATCTGTTAGATTTGAACGAATTAAAGTTTGATAAGTTTCAGGCAAATGATTTTCAGTAATCAAACTTTTATTAATCTGATCTACAAGTGTTGCTTTAGTATCCGAAGTAAGGTCCGATTTTAAATCAACATCTTCTTTACCAAAGTAAAAGAGTGATATTTTCTTTTTCTCTTCTTCTAATTCTGTTTTAAGATGTTCAAATTCAGATTTTCTATCTTTTATTTTACCTTGATAATCAACAATAACCTTATGATAATCAACTACTAAATCTTCTAGTTTAGCTTGTTCAGATTTTTCCTCATCTGTACTATTTCCAAATTGATACAATGATTTAAGCACCGAATCATTTAAACCATCTATAATTTTAGAATTTTCTTCATGCTGTTCTTTCAAGGTACTATTGGTTGTTAAGACATTCTTTTCAAATATATCCTTCTGAAAATCAAAATAAGTTTTAACTTCCGTAAGTTGTTTTTCTAATCCGATTCCTGTATTATTTAAAAGGCTAACAACAGAATCAGAAAAAGCCTTTTGAGAATCTTCATAAGACGAATTCGTTTTCTGTAGATTTGAAGCTAATTCTAAAGTGCTTAACATAGACTGACTTGCTTCGTTTGACGGACCATAGATATATTGAGAAATTTTTGAATGCGTTCCAGACTGTTCATTTACAATATTATCAACATTTCTTTTAGCATCATCTAGATTGTTGATAACACTTGAAAAATACATTTTTATAACATTTTGGTTAATAGTATTAAGGTACTCGCCTACTCGTAACTCAACATTCTTAGATTTAACTGGATCTAAATTTGATTTCGTTTTATATGTTATCTTTGCTCTATCAGGATTAAAACTTTCCAGTTGAGCTATTTTTTCTGAAAACTGTTGTTCGATATAAACAATTACATCAACCGACCCATTTTCAAATCGATTTTCAGCAACATTACGAGTCATGACAGTCCATTGATTTGTATTCTCTTTTGATAATAAATTTGTGAAATCATTTCCTAGATTATAGGCGTTGCCATTTAATACGCCTCCAGCATCTTCATTTACCAGAGCAATATTCAATTTACGATCGTTAACCTTATTCGTTACAGAAATCTCTTGATTCTTTAAATAAATAAATGTTGCTCCTGAACCAACCAACAAAGTTACAAAAACACTACTACCTATAATTATTTTTTTCATAGCTAACCTCTCTCATTTATCTCTTTATTATACCACGAATACTAGAGTCAGGCAAGGAGGGCTTATAATCTTTATTATATTAATAAAACTTACCAATTCGTAACTTGCTTATGCACCGACCTATATACTAAATTTTAGGTGTTTCATTTTCTCATCATATAGAAAATCCTAGAATGAAATCCTAGGATTTGTATGTCATTTTTTGAAGTCTTCTACGGTGAAGTGGTCATAGCTGATTTTTGAGACTTCCTTCTTTTTGGGTTCTACCAACTTTTAATCTTTTTTAGCTCGTATCCCTACCATGATATCTGTATATAAAACATCATTTATCTTACTTGAAATATAAAATACCGGTGTAGATTCTTCTAAGTCATTGTCGATCAATAAATTGGTTAAGCCGTATATAGCCTTATCAAAGTTGACTGCTTCCTCCCCAGTAACTCTAGCTCCTACCATTTGAGGAACTAAAAAATAACTGTTATAAGCTGTCCCTTCCAGTAATTCATTCTCTCCTAAATAATCCTCATGAACGGGAAGATAAACTGTGATGTTGTATGTCCCATCATCCAACTCTCCGATATGGGGGCATGAGTAAAATGGATTGCTTTTAGGTGTATATCCAGCTGCTACGGCTGTTTGAACCATATCTTGAAAGGCTACTGCAATTTCATCACCAGTAATGTTGTAATCGACACTTAAGACATTACTCATCATTAATGATTGATTCATACCATATGTAATTTCTGCCATTTTACTTCTCCACTGGGATAATCAAATCTACAAACAAATCATCATAAACTGGAATCAAGACCAGATACAACTTATCTTGCAACTTCCAACCGTGATCTCTGATGTAATCCTTCATCTCGTAGATGGACTGGTCCAAGCCATCCTCAAATGGCACACGTTTGCTGATACCCTCAATATTTAAACTAGCTTGGTACCTTAGTTGGCTCGTTGAGTTTGTTTCTGAAATGACAGGTATATAAAGGGTAACGTCCTGTTCTTCTTCGTCAAATTGAGTTGGAGTCATTTCAAAAATGGTCGGACCATCTTTATAGATGCCATTGGTATAGGGTAAGAGTTCTGTGTGGACAAACAACTCCAATAGTTCGTCCGCTTGAATCTGGACCTGGTCTGTCATCAAATGTTCCATATGAATTTGGACTTCTTTAATCATGTTTCTTTTCCTTTTTAAATCTATTTTTATCAAATTCTTTATTTTGAATCAAATCTGAAGACACTTCTATATGCTTGATTGGTCTTGTTTCCTCAACATCATGACGGTGTTGGTAGGCATAGATAATATAAAACCAAGGTAAGTACACAGCTTGTCCAAAAGCCATTGATAATAAAGACGCTCCCCATCCCCAAAAATATTCATATCCAAACATCGCTAAAAATATACAGACACACGATAAAATAAGTGGAGGAGCGAGTAAAAAATTAACCATAAATTTGCTGGCTTTCTGCGAGATAACTTCTTCAGAGTCCAAATCGACCAAGCAGCTCATGACGACTATTACAATAATGGATTGGATAAGAGGGAGGGATAGCTTTAATCCAATAAAATTATGGTCCCCACTCATAGCACCAAAACCAATAATGATATAAATATGACCAGTCAGATACATGAGATAGGTTCCAAAACTGGTTAATATCCCTCGCTTAAGATCCAGTAAAAATACTAGATTTAAAACCCAAACAACAATCCCTGTAATAAGCAACCCTTGATATAAGTCCTCATTTTTTAGAACCTCTAACCCTCCTGCCATAAACATAAAAAAGGCTATAGGATATAAAATAAAAATCCCATTTAACACCCCCCAAAGTGGAACAGGGCCTTTTATTTTGCTTCGTTGAAATTCAAAAGTTTTTTTAATTCGTTCCAGTATCATTTAAACCATCCTCTCATGCCTTTGATCAGGCTATTGGCACCTTTTTTCAGGTTATCAGTGACATTAAACTTTTTATCAAGCCAGTTCAGCCCAGCTACCGCTGCAGCAGATGCTGCTATTGCACCTAAGCCAGTTAACCAAACAGGAGCAGTAGCAACACCTAGCGCACCCGCTGCTAAAGCGCCTACAAATGCTGCTCCTGCGCTCGCTGCTCCTGTTGCTGCAACAGTTGTTCCCGCTGCCTTGGCCGCATCTATCACAAAACCTGTTGCCACACTGGCCTTAACTTCATTTCCTCTTAGACCTTGACGTTTGGCCTCTTGTTTATTATCGCTGACTTTTGAAAAAGTATCAACTACATCTAAAGCAACACCAACAACCGCTGCTCCTTTTAAAAACTTACCAAACTTCGTAGCTGATTTAAAACCTTCTTTGTAATTTTTAAAGCTATCTGTAGCAGACTTAACTAAACCTTTAAATCCTCCAGAGGCGCCTGCCTTTCCTAAACTCCACAGGCCTTTACCAGCACCTTTGAAAGTAATCTCTTTAATAAATTCTTCTTTCAATAGGCTTCCAGTTGTAGACACAATTGATTTTCCTACACTAGCCACTTTGGTACTAAATCGAGTTGTATCTTTAAAAGATTTGAAAACCTTACTCAATTCTTCATTATATTTAGTATAGCCTAGCTTTTTCATTATGGATTTGAAGGTCTGTGGAACACCACCATTTTTATATTGAACAACCTTATAAGTACGACTGCCACTTAACTTCTTGCTAACTTCAAAAAAGTCATCTAGTAATTGACCAAATTTTGTCGTTTCTTTTAGGACAATGGTATCTCCTTTTTTATTTTGACTAAAACGATACAACGCATATAAAGCTGGCAAAATAGATTTTAAATGTTTTTTATAGTCCTTACTATTTTTATATAAATCACTCTTTGTGACATTTTTATAAACATTAAATAATGAATCTATTAAGTTCTCATTTTCGGCCACCGTCCCACTATACTTAGACTCGGCAAGTTGTTTTGCGAGAGCATTTTGGTACTTCACAGCTTTAGAGTTGCTATGGATAGCTGTGTGAATCTCTGAAACTGAGTTTTTAAACTGAGTTCGATTATAATAATTTCTCGATACGCGGTTCCCATATGGAAGAGGGGCATAACCTGATAGTGTAGCGATTTCACTATTTTGCATATCTATAAGGTCAAATGTATCTGTTTTTAGAAGAACACTATTAAAAGCCTCCATGTTCTTTATGGTATCATCTAAACTCTTGACTGCTTGATTGTAGCTTGTATTCACACTATCCAAACTAGGATTCGTTAACGTCAGGATATCGCTTATCCCTGCATAGATATTTTTCGTCTTACTGGAACTGCTCTTTAATCCCCCGATCGGATCTTTCATCCGTTGCTTGATACGTTCTAGGTATTCTGTCTTAATAATGGCACTGTTGTCGGTCTCTGACACCGTGTCTTGAAAGAGCTTCACAAGTCCATCATAGCGACTGACAATGCTATCTAGGGCATTGACATAATTATCAACCAGTGGTATCTGATAGTTGGTCACCTTCTGGTTAATGGCATCCTTCACTGCGCCTTTGAGGCTATCGGTTGAAACGACCTCTGATAGACGGCTTCTCGAAACAGATAGCTGTTCCTTGATACTATTTACCGAAATAACTAACAACTCTTTTTGAACTCGAACTTCGGATACATCAATCTTCATTCACTTCCTCCTCTGAGTAAACACTGGAAATCAGTCCTGCGTCTAGATAGTCCTTACGCAGAGCTTCTTGGCAGTAGTGTTCATCCACGGTATCCGAATACCCTTCTGATACTACTCTCTTGATCAAGAGATTGCTTAAAAACAAGGGGGAAGTGTCAAAGCGTAATCCAAATGGATAGCCATGACCAATGTAGTCCATATAATGACCATTATCCAAATCAACTCGACGACCTGAAAGAACTACAAAAAAGTCCATCTGCTCGCTTTCAAATGACTCAACCAAATCCTTCGGAAGAAGCTCACGATCAAGTTCGACAACAGTACCCAAAGGATAGATACGACTTAAACAGAGATCCACATAGGAAGCATACTGGATAAAAAGCGAACGAGGTAAGGTGACTTCTTCCTGGAGACGCCGAATTCGCACGAGTTCTTTTTCATAGAAAAACTCCAACGGTGCCCCTATCATTGGATGATAATGATAACTAGGCTCGTCATTCATGAAAGCTATATAACACGCTCTAAAAACATCTGGATGTCCTGATAAGGTCATCGCTACCGCTGTCAATACTTCCTGCTCCTTTTCAGACAGGTTACATCTAGACAAAGCTCGGGCGAATAAAATCATTTGTTCTTCCTTCATGGTAGCACCCCTCCTGATGCAATAGCTCCTGCTGCGATAGCTCCTGCTTCATGCGCGTCATCATCTATCTTATTCTGTCCTGCTTGTTCCATTTTTAGAGCATCTGAGCTGGTAAAATTTTTCAAAGTAACAATAGACTTGTTAAAGTGCTCCAAAACGTCATTAAAAGTGGTAAAAGGGGTAAGATCTGTGCGACTAAACCGCATATCACTTAGTTTACCGATTCCTGTAGTTGATGTAGAAACATCTCTTGTAATAGTGTTCCAACTGGATTGATTTACACCTGTATCTACCATTTCTCTCCCTAATCCTCCATATATTCATAGACACGAGCCTGATGATAATATGATGCTATTGCAGACTGTAGTTCACTTGATTGAGTTTCCAGACTACGTATCTTATCCTCAATAGCAGTTTTATTATTGTTATGGCTATCTCGAAAATTAGTAATATTCGTTCCTAAATTATAAAAATGACCTTCAAAATCTTGCTGACGACTCCCCTTAAAACTAGAGGAATCTAGAGGAAGAATCTGACCTAAAGATCTTGCACGGTTATCAATAGACTGTATCTCACTTGCTAAACTACTGCTAGCTTTTCTTAATCTAGATATTTTCCCATCAACTACACTTTTTTCTCTTTGAGCTTCAGCAGCTTGTCGACGAAATCTAGCCGCAATTTGTTTATAATACGACCCCATTTCCCTTCTCCTTTTTATAAACTGTACTTCATTTTAGCATATTTTGCTTAGAATCAACAACCCATATACATATCCTTTTGATTAAACTTACTCCCTTTGAATCAACCCCCAAAAGTGAGAACTCCTATAGTTAACTTTTGGGGAAAGGCTCTTAGCAAGTTCAAGCGTGAAGGATTGCTGATGCCAACCATACCCCCAATTGCAGAGTAAGCTATTGTCAGGTCTGGATGGGCAGGTTACATCAGTGACCAGTCTACTTATTCTTCATTATAACATTTTCTCACCATATAGAAAATCCTAGAATAGAATCCTAGGATTTGTATGTCATTTTTTGAAGTCTTCTATGGTGAAATGGTCATAGGTGATTTTTGAGACTTCCTCATCATAACGACTCAAAAAGTCTTGGAATCGACGATCAATGTAACCAAAGAACAGAACTTCATCTATGTCCTCTTTGTTAAAGAAGATAATGTTTTGATTAACAAGCCCTAGTGGAAGACTGACAGCTCCAAAGTCAAAATAACCTTGCTTGCCGTCCTTTTCAGTAACTGGACAATGATTAACAATCATGACAGGCTCCACACCTTCTCTCACTCGAACAACACTTCCAATCGGTAAAGCAGTACGTTCTGACATCAATTTTCTCCTTCTAAATATTTTTTCGCTTCCTGAACATAAAAGAGTTCTGGATTTTCATGAACGATGCTTTCAAACAAACTACGGGCACGAGCTTCATCTCCTTTTAATTGGGCATTGAGAGCGCCGTAATAAGAGAACATGATTCGGGCTAGCTTATTTTCTGGTTCAGTAGTATCGAAGTAGTCGTTCACTTCTTTATTGAACACAATATCTTTTATGGCTTGGGCTTGAGCAACGAGTTTAGCCTTACCATCTTTCGAATCTGGCGCCTTGGACAACTGTTCCTCAAAGAAAGCAATATCTTGTGCATCTTGAAGATGAATGGAAACCAACAATTGACCATAAGTTAATCTTAGGAATATGTCTGTACTAAATCTCTTCCAAACTTTTTTTAAATTAATTTTTTCAAAATTTTCTTTCGCAGCTTGAAAATCTCCTTTCAAATAAGTCACTTGTCCCTTAACAAAATGGAAATTTTCTTGGTACGTTGCTCTATAGGGCTTAATAGATTTTTCAGATTGAACCCTAAACATGTCTTCATAGAGTTTAAGATTAATAGCATCGTTTAACATTAGATAAACAACTTTGCTAGATATAAATCTTAAATAAAATACAAAGACGAGAGCTAAAAAGTCAATAACTAATAATATGAGCCCCAATATTTTCAAATTACTTTGAAATACTAAAAATACTGCCATCACATCAACGGCCAAGACTAAAAATAAGCAAATTAGAATAGCCCTATCAAGTTGTAGAAGAGTATTTTCTGTCGCCCTACTTACTTTTTTTTTCTACTAATTTCATATGTTACTCCCCTTTATCATCTGCTCCTAAATATTTCTGCGCTTCCTGTACATAGAAAAGCTCTGGATTTTCATGAGCGATGCTTTCAAACAAACCACGGGCACGTTCTTCATCTCCTTTTAATTGGGCATTGAGAGCGCCGTAATAAGAGAACATGATTCGGGCTAGCTTATTTTCAGGTTCTGTGGTATCGAAGTAGTCGTTTGATATTTTATTACAATAGATATCAACAATAGCCTTTAAACTCAATATTTCTTCCTGATATTTTAAAATTTGTGATGGAACATTACTTGTTAGTCCTTCAATTTCTATCATCAATTCTCTCAATTCTAAACAATCATTCAAATGAACCGAGTTTAGGATGCTATAATACTTGATATTAAATACATAGTACAGATTTTTGGATTTTTTTAGATTACTATTTTTTATTTTATTCAGCAATTCTAAACTATCTTGGAAGTGTCCTCTATAAAAGGATACCCTTGCATTTGCCAAATATTTTGGAAGAACTTGAACATTTCTATTTAAAGAATTTTCCTCAGCTCTGGCAACTATTTCTTGATACTTTGCTAAATTGATATCTTGAGATAAAATATCAATTAAAGCCTTGTCAAGTAATAGCTTAGATAAAAGAATAAACAATATAACAAAGACAAGAAATATTGTTAATACCTTTGTGTAAGTGGTCGATGAATGGTTAAAAATATACACATAAACAATTACTGTTGAAAACACTAAAAAATACAGCAAATATTTAAATATAACTTTAAGAAAAATTAATTCTATTTTATCAGCTGACCATGTTCTAATAATTTCTATAGCTCTTTTCATATAACACTCCATAACTAGCTATTAAATAACGCAGTAATTCCTACAAATAATGCAACTACAGCAGTTGCTACCTCACCAACCCCAGTAGAAAAAGCAAGAACTGTCCCAACTGTTACAATAGTTAGTCCAATCGTTTCAACTGGATGCTTTACAACCCAATTAAAAGCACTACCAACTACCTCACCAGTAGTATTAAAAGTTTGAGTGAGATGATCCACCGTTCTCACCCCTGTTTCAGTGGTCGTCTTAACTGTCGCATAGTCTTGTTTGACCTGGTTATGTTCTTTCACATAGGTGACGCGGTAGCCATCCTCTGACTTGGTACCAACCTCAACCGAACGATTCTTATAGCCAAAGCCAATGGAAAGGTTGGGTGCGAGTCTCCCGTAGCTTGAACTAATTTTGTCTGCTAGACTGAACTCACCCGTTATAGAATAGTCCTTTAGCCCTATCTTCGTCTTATAATTGGGCTTTTCATCTAGGAAATCTGTACTCAGCCCTCCTACGCTATACTCTCCTTCTTGACTTAACTTACCATCTTTATATTTAGTGTTAAAAGTGATGGCACTTTCCCCTTTGAAATGACCTTTTATCTGGATTTTGCTCTTAAGGTAGTGCTGACCATCGTCATATACTGTTATCTCCTTCTCAAACGTAACTTCATTCCCTTTCAAGAAATCAATCAGTTCCTGAGGTTTCTTACCGCCATTCCCATGGGAGGCAAGAGAGATCGTACGACCCAAGGTCTGTAGTTCCTGCTCACTCATCTGGCTCAAGTCAAAGGCCGTTTCTGGATTATAATGTCGAATATAACGGATTAGTTCTTCGTGCAGAGTTTTAGAATTCTCGATCTGTTGATCCCGTAACTTCGTATCCTGAATAATCGCAAGAGCTGCCACATTATGATAAGGGTCTGTCATACCAACAGCTTTGCGGGACCGACTCAAACCACTTGCGATTGTGGAGAGAGTAGTGGTCACACCGCTCCCCAACAGTTCACCATTAAATGCTTCCATCCGACTTTCAGTTGTACGAAGAGATTGCAGAGCTTCTTCCTTCTGGCTTTTGATATCTGCGGAAGAAGGATTGCTGATGCCAACCATGCCTCCAATTGCAGAGTAAGCTATTGTCAGGTCTGGATGGGCAATCAGGTTCAAAATATCTTGAGTCGGTTGTTCCACAGCTCTTTTTAAACCGGAAAATTCTGACGTATCAATGACAGCAGCAGGACTATGCTCATCAACCAACTCCTGAAAGCGTAACATCAGCCGATCCCACTCATTATATAAACCATTGGCTAAATCACGGTAACTAAATAATAAAGGCAGGTTATAATTACTCAGCTCTGCATTAATCGCATCTTTGGTGGCCGAACGAAAACTTTCCGTGCCAATCAACTCTCGAGTACCTTGAAGCGCTGCTAGAATCTTATCCTCAAATCCACTTTTTGAACGATAAAGTCCCTCGCGCGCTATCAATAATTCAGAATACTTATATTTCATTGGCTAGCCTCCATTTGATAATTGTGAAAAGTATAAGAATCCAGATCCTTTGCAAGTAGTTGGCGACGTAGGTTTAAGACATGTTGTTCCTGAATATCATTCTTCTCCAGCCCCCTAAAAAGGACGGATGCAATCATGTCATCGGATATAACTAAGGTTTCTTGATTTGGAATCAAACCTTTGGGCCAAAAATATCCCGTGTAATCTAGATAAAATTTGTTTTCAATTGATACCCGTTGTCCTGTAATTAATACATAGATGGGCATTTCTTCAATAAAATCCTCAAGAGCATCTTTGGGTAGCTTTTCTCTATTTATTTGAATAACACTACCTAATGGCAGAATTTCTGTATAAATTTTATCAATTAATCCAAGCAAACGCACAAACTCAGATCTTGAAAAAAGCTGAGTTTCTCCAAGACGAGTGATGATAACCTCTCCCTTATTGAAGCGAAAATCAATACTTGCTCCAATTGTTGGATTGTACTCATAACTCATATCACTCTGAGACAAATTTAAAACCAATGTTCTAAATAAATCTGGTCTATAAATAATAGCTTTAGCGATCTGATCGATGAGTGAATTTGGCTTAAATCCAAGATAGGACTCTGTAAAATACTGCGCCCATAACATTTCTTGTGAAATCATCTTATCCTCCTCTAAAACCTGCAGCCCCAGCAGCATCATCAGACACTTTATTCGCTACAGCCCTAGACATATTTCGTGTCTGATCTATTGAATTGCTTTTAAATGTTTTTATCGAACTGTTTAACTCATCTATCATAGAATTAATTTTAAGGAAAGGTTGTAAGTCATTCTCGCTCAAGGTAGGTTTTGAAAGATCGGACAAAGCATCAATTGATGAAGAATATGAAACAACATCAACAGACCAAATATTATAATCTAATTTTATTTCTCCCATAACTCTCCCCTTAATCTTCATTTTGACTTTGAAGATAAATATAAGTATTTAGTGATTGGCTAGCGTAATTCATACCAATTGCTAAATTAGAAGCTTCAGCCGTATAGGTTGAGATTTTTTGGTCAATCAAATCAATATTATTCTGGGTATTCTCCAACCATTGGGAAATCGATCCTTTTAGCGTCTCTATTTTATTATTAAAATCATCTCTTCTATTTCCAGCAAAATTAGAAGTAGCTTTTGCCTTTATCAAATCGTATTGAGACAATCGTTCTGAAATTGCACTTTTCTTACTCTGTATTTTACTCTTATTCTGTTTTAGAATACTTATTTTATTTAATATATCTGCTCTTTCACTAGACATTGTTGAAATCTGTTGTCGTAAAGAGTAAATCTCATAACTGTAATCACGAGACATAGCTATATCTCCTTTGTTTTTTATCAACTTATGTTAAAGATTCTATCCATTATCTGTAACCAATCGTAAACGATAACCTATTCTACCCACAAAAAAGTTTGTCTCATCCTCTGCTACAACTGGTTCACTGAAGCTCGTTTGTACTTTTGAAATATTTTGATCTTTGAACCTTGTTCCAACACATCCAGCAGGAACATTGCTCTTTAAGACCTTGTCAACATCTAAGTAGCCTACACTAATAGCTTGTTGTTCTCCCATAAATACAAAATGAATGTGAACTTTCCCGCTATTTCTAACAATCTTTTTAAATACATCCTCGGTTACTTTCATATTTAATAAAGCCCCTAGCATATGCGCTTCTGGGATAAATACGTACATCATTGAAGCCTCTTTACCATTGTGACGGCTTTCAATTTCTCCTTGAATATCGTTAAAGAAACTAGGTATATCATCTCTATCAATAATTTTATCAAATACTTCTGTTTTTTTGTAACTATTGTTGGTATTTAATAATATTTTTTCAATATTTACTAATTTGTTCAGACCTGGTATCAAACTATTTTCACAATATTCCAATTGTTGCGGGGTATCATATAAGAATTCAAAATAACCATCTCTATCGGGAACAAACCCTTGAGGATCCGTTGTTTCTTTATCAAACCCTATTGGTAATTCCCCTCTCGACCACATCTCAAGTACTTTAGGATGATTACTAAAGTGTGTAAGCGTCACTTCATTTGGCAACATTGGGATAGGTTCTGGGCAAACTCCTGTCCAGCTTCTTGCAATCAACTTGACTTCTTCTTCCAAGTTATACAGGCGCTCAATGTCCCCTTCTCCACTTATCGGGAGATAAACCTGAATGGCATAAGGGATATCTTCTTTCAACTGGGCACGGCCAAAAATTTCTTGCTGAATTAAAGCATCGCGGCCGATAATTTCCTTAGAAGCTCCTTCATCAACTAGGTAAAAGGCCAAGCGCGAGGTGATATTACTTGACATACTGATTTTAAGGCTATTTGAACGAAGTGCTGTCAAAATCACATAGCATCCAAGACTCGCTCCCTCACGTAGGATGCGGTTAATCGTACTTTCAATGGCTTCTTCTAGTGGTGTGTCTTTTATAGTATCAAAGCCGTCAAAAATAGTAAGAATAGCAGGAAGTTTCTCACCCGATTTTTGTTCGTATTGGGAAAGACTTGCTACATTATAGAGCGCAAACTTCTCTTTGCGAATCTTCAACTCATGGTCAATACGTTTTAAAAACTTAACCAGTTTTTCTTCTTCATCAAACCGTGTCAAATCAACTACATGTGGTAAATCTTTTAGTGGCAAGAGTCCATTCGTCCCAAAGTCAAATAGATTGATTTGTACTTGCTCTGGAGTATTCAAACGAGCGAGATTTAACACTAGAGTTTGAAGAGCTAGGGATTTCCCAAAACCAGGTGAACCATAGAAAACTGTATGCCCCATTTTTTCCAAATCAAAATGATAATCCTTTTGACGTTGCTCTGTCGGAATATCCATTCGAGCAAAGGGAACGGCCAATACTTTTTCATCGGTCCAGTGAATATCTGTTTGAGGGGATATGATGGCTGTCTCTAGTGGTTCTAACCACGGTTTATCTGGCAGGTTGAGAGGTACAGTCTTGCTCACTCTTGCTATATAGTTTACAACAGCTGAGAGTTCCGTGATTTCTTCCGTCTGATCAGCAGTATAATTTTCGTCCTTAGATAGGTCATCAGATAGCAACTCATATTGTCCCAGGTCATTTATCAACCAGATTCGTTCATCAACAACTTCTTGAACTCCCTCTGTTTGTGGGGCATACTGCGCACCACTCCATGCAGACTGGAACAATTCATAGATTTCGTTATTTCCTACTTGTAAGTAAGCACGCCCTGGTTCAGTAATACTCGCTGCATCTGGTGTTTTGATTATTTCATTTGAATCAGACTCATCTGACACTTTCAAAGCTAGTTTGAAACGCGAGTTTGACCATATTTGATCATTCACGACACCTGATGGCTTTTGTGTAGCAAGAATTAGATGGACCCCAAGCGAACGTCCGATACGGGCTGTCGAAACCAGCTCTGTCATAAATTCTGGTTCATGTTCTTTCAATTCAGCAAACTCATCACTAATCAGGAACAGATGAGGTAATGGTTTGTCTGGATAGCCTGATTTGTCAGTAGATTTTTGCCCTTCCTTATATAATTTAGTGTATCCATTAATATGGTTGACACCAAATTGATTAAATAGTCGTTGGCGTTTTTGTAACTCTGCTTTGATAGAAGCTAAGGCACGCGCACTAGCCGCACCATCTAAGTTAGTAATAGACCCAAGCATATGTGGTAGATCTTTGAAAAGATTCGCCATCCCACCACCCTTGAAGTCAATTGTAAGAAATCCAACATCCTCTGGACTAAAATTTACAGCCATAGATAAGATATACGACTGCAGAATCTCCGATTTACCTGAACCAGTAGTTCCTGCTACAAGACCATGCGGTCCATGTGCACGTTCATGTAAGTTGAGTTCCACCTGGTCATCTTTCCCACGCAATCCTAATGGCACTGCTAACGTTTTAAAAGTATCCGCTTTGGACCATCTAGTCGCAACCTGTAACTCTTCAACTTCTCTGACTTGATAGAGTTCCAAAAAAGTAACGGATTTAGGAATCGTGTTCTTCTCTACTTCCATGTGTTTTAGATTTGCTAAAGTACGAATAGAATCTTCATAGCAATCCAACAGTGGGTAGGGAATAAAGGTTTGAGCACTATAGGCACCTTCATCATTAATGATTTGACCTAAATTTTGATTCTTATATTCAATTAGAGTTGTGATAGTTTCTGGCAAAAGACGACGTGCCTCTTTCACCCAAATGACTGTTACACCCAACTCTGTCAAATCCTTGGCTAGATACTCATTCAAACTATGGCCAAGTAAATGGGAGTCATCCATAATCGTTAAGACATAATGAGGTTTAAAGCGCGCATCTTTTTCCCCCATTTCACGTTTGATTTGAGAACGTTTTTGAATGATACGGTAAAGCGAATTTAGAACAGCATCACGACTTCTGGCATCATGGACAAAACCACGAATATTTCGCTCCTGCATATTAAAATGTGGGAGAAAGCGCCACTCAGACCAATCTTTCTCATATCTCTGTTCTTGAACAAGGTTGATAAAATTAACATCTAAGTAGCTATGGAACATTGCCATCTGTAAGAGCATATTATACACAGCTGTCCTAGTTACTTCACTGTTTCCAACAAGACCAACTGTCGCTTCAAAGATATTAACCGTGATCGGAACTTTCTTTTGCAAACTGTAGTCTTGCAAGACTGTTCGAGCAAACTGCGATATTTCATCTTTACTTTGCTCATCAAAATTTGTTTGCAACTCTAGCTGACTTAATTTATCTCCTAATCCTAAAGACACCTGTAAGAAATCTTCATTATAGTCCATTCGCTCATAAATTCTAGAATCATACTTTGCAATCAGCTCAGTAATGGTCGACATTGACGGTTGATTGTAATGTAGAATATTAGTTTCTTCTTTGTAGTATCTTTCTAAGTCGGATACTTGTTTTAATAAATATGCTTCGTAATCTTGAATCCGATTTTTTTCCTGTTCTTTGGTATCCTTTCTCTCCTCAAAATACTGACTCATAGTTGTCGCTGCCGTCAGGAGGCTAAAACCACCCATCCCTAGCATCATTACAGGATTCCCTTTTGTCCAAATTGAACTAAATGCAGTCAAAGTAAACATCCCTAAAGCTGGGACAATTGCTCGAATGAGCGAGTTTTTAGGTGGTTTTATCGGCTGTGGAGGTTGATTGATAATGATTTTCCCACTATGGATAATCGGGTTGACTCTCGGACTCCTTCTATACTCTGGAAAATCCATCGGATACTCATTATTTTTTTCTTGTATCAGAATTTGACTCTTATTCAATTGTGGTTCTTCCAAAAGACATCCAATCTTCCACTGGTTCTTTCTTTTTTCTATAAAATAGTTAGAAACCTTCATTCGGTTTCCCACTTCAAACGGATAAAGCCCTTCCTCTTTGATAAGACGGTCGTTTAGATAAATTGGAGATTCCCCAAGAGTAACCTGTACTTGATTATTTGAGAAAAAAAGTTGGTTTGAAATTGACCAACTAATGTCAGCTGATTCTTTCTTGCTACAAATAAATCGTTGTGGCGGAAAAATATAAGTGATAAAAATATCCTCTTCAGGAACCAATAAGGTTACAGTTTCTTTATCAAAGGTAGATTTTCCTCTTTCTAATTCCTTACCGTTTCGATAGACTCTTCTGCCTTCTACTGTATACTCGTTAGTACCTACTCTTACCTCTTGTCCTTCAAACAAATCAATTTTTTCCAATTTTTCTTGTTCAATCAACAAGGTATAAAGAGGTTTATGAAGTTCTCCTAATTGGTCTCCCAGTTGATGATCATATTCTAGCTTTTTTGCCTTCATTTATCGCTCACTCTTTTCTTTTGTTTGGTTGTCCTTAGGAGTTGTTGTCTCAGTAGATGCTTTTGTGTCACTACTATTTGTAGTCGCTTCTCCAATCTCAGCAGAAAGTTCTTTTATTTTCTTTTCATATTCTTCAAGTTTCTTTTGTTTTTCAGAACCGTTCATATTGATATCTGCTTTAACTGATTCATATAGATTTGTATAAGCGTGTAAAATCAATTGTGTGTCCCCGATATTTTGTGCCACATCTAGAGCTTTTTCAAATTTTCCACGTCCAAGATAAATCCAATAATAGAAAATTGTATCATCTGTTGATTCTGTAATCGTATTTAAAATAACTTCCTTTTGCTTATCGCTCAAACTATCTAAACGGACATAGCTTGCTGCTAAGATATACTTAGCTTCCTTTGGCAATGATTCTGCACCATAATTTTTTAATAATTCAACTGTTTCAGAATAGTCTTTTCGCATGAAATTTGATTGGGCCATAATGACTGATGATTTTAGGGGGCCGTCTTTAAACATAGACTTATACGTTGCAAAACTTAAAATGACTGTGGTTGTAGCAAGCAAGGCCCCCCCTATTAACAAAGCCTTCCATTTTTTCTTGTTCACCAACAAATTAGCTTTTGAACTCTCTTCTGACAATTTTGCATACTTTTCTGCAATATATTTATTGACATCAGCTACACTCTCTAAGGGACTAATATCCTGTGCCACCTTTTCCTTTATTGCATCAATCCCATGGATGACTAAGTCAAAATCTACCTTAGGTAGTAAAATAGAAATCATTAAAGCTTTATAAGACTCTAAATAGAATTCCGAACTATACTGCTGTGGTGCAAGTAATTTTTCGATTCCATAATGTAACATTTGTACATTACTACCAAAAACAATGATGTTTTCAGGATGGATATACGGAATTTTATAATCATTTTCAGAATGAACTAATACCGACATGCTTTGTGCCAAACTAAAACGCTCAAGCTCCGTACTTCTATTTAAGATTTCTTCCTTAACTGTTTTAAAATACTCTGGAATAATATAATGCAAAGAAAGAACTCCATCTTTCTGCACTATTTCTACTGGACAGTATTCTTTAATCAATTCAAGTTGTTCTCTTCGATAACCTGATGAAGAAATTTGAACTGATATTTGATTGTCCTCTTTCACAAATTGTAGTTGATCTGCTTCAAACATTTTTTCTCCTATGATACTTCCTCAATCTCTATATAATCTCCATCACTAACTGGATAAGCAGCCAAGATATCCATTGGTTCGATATGGATTTGTTTATTTCTAACTTTGAAACAAAACGAACTATTTAGAGGTAAATTCAGTTGTTCTCTAACTTTGGTATCTTTTAATAATTCTTCTAACCTTAACCAAGTAAGGGATTTTGAAACTCGAATATCTATTTGTTTTGCTCTATACTCTAGAGTTAACTTTATTTTTCCGTAATCCATGCCATTTCCTTCCTAGATAGACTCCTAACAAAACCATAAACAGCAAAAAAACACTTGTAAATACACTTCCCATCCAATCCTTAAAAATTGAATAACCCCTTTGCTTAAAAGAGGACTTCTCCTCTATGGTGTATTGATTGAATAATGATGTTTGAACTACACTAGTTTCTAAGCGATAAATAGAATGTTTTTCACTGTCTGCAAATATAGTATTTTCTGCCCCTTGTAACAGTTCGTTCGTCGTTTGAGTTCTCTGATCCACAACCTTTTGGGTACGATTTAAAAATAAATTTGGGGCATATTTGGATTCTATCCTATTTTTGACCGTATCCTGTGTACTATTTGTAATGATATCTGTATCAAGTTTTAAGCTACCATCGTCTGCATAAACTATCACAGGAAATACGATACAAAGAATTAATAGGTACTTTTTTATTTTCTTCATCATGGTATAAAAATAAGCGTCAAGTTTCCCTGACGCTCCTCAAAATTAACTACAAACCAAAGCTTTGTGCATCTTGTTGGTCACGTTCAGCTACTGTTTGAGCATAGTTGTTCAATTGTTTGTTGATGCTCACTAGAAGCTCCTCGAATTTTTGAACATGTGTATACAACTGGTTGTATTGCTCAAGGTAAGCATTAAATGCTTGTCCTTTCCATTGTGATGCCATTTCTCCATTTGTTCGATTAACGGTTTGTACCGCTTGTTCAATTTGATCTTTAGCACTAAGATAAATTGCCGCCTGAGATTGTAACTGTTCTGGAGTTAAACTAATTGCTGACATAAGGATTCTCCTTTTAAATTTTTTCCTACTTTAGTTTATCATATATTTTAGCGTCTGTCTATCAGTTACACACTCGTAATACAAATTTGTACAAAAAAAGTATCTGCAAAAACATTTAGATAGAAAGAAACCTGTATTCAAAGTTTTCATACGCCCTAAAATGTCAAATCAAGTGTACATTTTCCTCATAGAAAACTTCATATTCTCATTTCATAGTATGTTGAATTAAAGTATCAATTATGATTTTCTTATTACTATAAGAAGAAACTAAAATAATTCTGGTATATTTTATCTGAATCATGTGTAATTACGGCCTGTTTTTCAGTATATAATTACTTCTTTTAGATAAGAATATTCTATGGCCAAATTTTGTCTAATTAATTTAGAAATCATTAACAAGGGGGATATTATGGCTGAAAGAATAATACATCAAGCTGATCTTCGAGCTATCGAGAACAACTTGCGCTCTATCCATGAAGGATTGCGAACAATTGGTTTTCATACTTAAGTTTTGTCCCAGCTTTATCCTTTTGAAGCTCATGAAGTTCTAGTCTCTCATGATTGTAAATACAGTATTGAAATTTGTTTTTTGCAAACATAATAATCCTTTCTAGTTATCAACAATTAAATCTTGTTTAAAAAATCTGAAATGTGTAGTTATCTAAAACCAACATCTAATTTTCTTAAACAACACAAAAACGCTCTAGACAATATGAACTGCACCCCAAAAGTTAGACAGAAAAAATCTAACTTTTGGGGTGTTTTTATTATGAAATTGAGTTATGAAGATAAAGTTCAGATCTATGAACTTAGAGAACAAGGATATAGCTTAGAGAAGCTTTCAAATAAATTTGGGATAAACAATTCTAATCTTAGATACATGATTAAATTGATTGATCGTTACTATTCTCCTGAATTAAAACAAGAAATGATTAATAAAGTCTTACATGAAGGCTGGACTAAAGATAGAGTTTCTCTTGAACTAAGAAATCGTGGTTTTACAGTGAATCATAAGAAAGTTCAACGTCTGATGAAGGTTCTTGGTTTAAGTGCTCAAATTCGTCGGAAACGAGAGTATTCTTTCTACAAAGGAGAGATTGGTAAGAAAGCAGACAACCTGATTCAACGTCAGTTTGAAGCATCAAGGACAATGGAAAAGTGCTATACGGATGTGACAGAGTTTGCCATTCCAAATAGCACACAGAAATTGTATTTATCGCCTGTTTTAGATGGCTTTAATAGCGAAATTATCGCCTATAATCTTTCTTGTTCTCCTAATTTAGAACAAGTGAAAGCTATGCTGGAGCGGGCCTTCACAGAGAATTACTACGAAAATACTGTTCTCCATAGTGATCAAGGATGGCAATACCAACACGATTCTTATCATCAGTTTCTAGAGAGTAAGGGAATTCAGCCATCTATGTCACGTAAAGGTAACAGCCCAGACAACGGCATGATGGAGTCCTTCTTTGGTATTTTAAAATCGGAGATGTTTTACGGCTATGAGAAGCACTTTAGGTCTTTAGAAGACCTTGAACAAGCTATTGTGGACTACATTGATTACTACAACAACAAACGAATCAAAGTCAAACTAAAAGGACTTAGCCCTGTGCAATACAGAACTAAATCCTTTCAATAATTATTTGCCCAACTTTTGGGGGTCAGTACACAGAGCTGATTTTTCATGTCTAATTGTCTGTTTCTACGAATCGTCCTAGGATGTGGACATTTTCGGATACAGAGACAAAGGCTGTCGGATCAACTTGTTTCATGATGTGTTTAAAATCATTAAACTCTGCTCGTGTGATAACTGTAATCAAGACTGCTTTTCTTTCATGATTATAAGTTCCTTCTGCATCGTGGATCATAGTTGCTCCGCGGTGCAATTTTTTATGGATTTTTGCGATTACCTTATCAGGATTATTGGTCACAATCATGGCCTGCATTCGTTTTTGCTTGGTAAAGACCGCGTCTGTCACACGACTGGAGACAAAGATGGTAATCATGGAGTAGAGGGCGTATTTCCAACCAAAGGTTAGACCTGCTATCAGCATGATGGTTCCATTTACCAGGAAAGAAATGCTACCGACATTCTTACCTGTCTTCTTACGAATGGTCAAACTGACGATATCTGTACCTCCGCTAGAAATATTGTTACGGAGTGCAAAACCAATCCCTAAGCCCATGACAACACCCCCAAAAAGGGCATTGATAATGGGATCCTCTGTCAAGGTCACAACTGGTACAAGCTGGATAAAGAGGGAACTCATGGATACTGTAATAAAAGTAAAGACCGTAAATTTATGTCCAATCTGATACCAAGCTAAAATCATCAACGGAAAATTGATAGCATAAAAGGTTAGCGATATCGGAATGTAAAAGCCAAACCAGTGATGACTCAAAGCAGAGATAATCTGTGCCAAACCCGTCGCACCACTGGAGTAAACGTGTCCTGGTTGAAAAAAGAAATTGACTGCTACTGCTGACAAAAAGCCATAAACCAGAGAAGCCGATACTTTCTCATCATATTTTTCCCGAGAGATACTTTGTAAAACTCGTAAGATTTTTATCTGATAAGCAAAGCGGCGCAGATAATAGCGCCACCGCTTAATTCGTTTTGCTTGTTTCATCTTCTTCTACTTGTAAGCTGAGTTCCTCTAGTTGTTTGAGAGCGACTGTTGATGGAGCTTGAGTCATTGGGTCGGTTGCCTTGTTGTTCTTAGGAAAGGCAATGACTTCACGGATGTTTTCTTCTCCTGCAAGCAACATGACAAAACGGTCAAGTCCAATAGCCAAACCACCGTGTGGTGGGAAACCATAGTCCATGGCTTCAAGAAGGAAGCCAAACTGGTCATTTGCTTCTTCAGCTGAGAAACCAAGAGCCTTGAACATGCGTTCTTGAAGGTCTTTTTGGTTGATACGAAGGCTACCACCACCAAGCTCATAACCGTTCAAGACGATATCGTAAGCAATGGCACGAACCTTAGCCAAATCACCTTCTAATTCGTGAGCTGTTTCTTCCTGTGGAAGAGTAAATGGATGGTGGGCACTCATGTAGCGGCCTTCTTCTTCAGACCATTCAAACATTGGCCAATCAACCACCCAAAGGAAGTTGAATTTATCGTTATCAATCGAGTCAAGCTCTTTGGCAATACGTCCACGAAGGGCACCAAGTGTTGCATTGGCTACCTCAAGCGTATCCGCCACAAATAGAACCAAATCCTTATCTTCAAGACCAAGTGCTGCAGTCAATTCTGCTTGGATACCAGTCAAGAATTTGGCAACTGGTCCATTTAATTCTCCATCAACCACCTTGACCCAAGCAAGACCTTTGGCACCGTACTGTTTGGCTACTTCGGTCATCTTGTCGATGTCTTTACGTGAGTAGTTATCCGCAGCTCCTTTGACCACAATGGCTTTAACGGCAGGTGCTTCTGAAAAGACTTTAAAATCAACACCCTTGACAACTTCTGTCAAGTCCTGAAGCAACATATCAAAACGCGTATCAGGCTTGTCAGAACCGTAAAGAGCCATCGCATCATCGTATTTCATACGAGGAAATGGAAGCGTCACGTCAATGCCTTTGGTTTCTTTCATCACGCGCGCAATCAAACCTTCTGTGATATCTTGGATTTCTTGCTCCGTAAGGAAAGACGTTTCCAAGTCGACTTGGGTAAACTCAGGCTGGCGGTCTCCACGCAAGTCCTCATCACGGAAACATTTAACGATTTGGTAATAGCGGTCTAAACCAGCATTCATCAAGAGCTGTTTCGTGATTTGTGGGCTCTGAGGAAGAGCGTAGAAATGCCCTTTATTGACACGAGATGGCACCAAATAATCACGCGCCCCTTCTGGTGTTGACTTAGAAAGGAATGGCGTCTCCACATCGATAAACTCCAACTCATCCAAGTAATTACGGATAGAGTGGGTCACTTTAGCACGAAGTTTAAGGTTTTCTAGCATTTCTGGACGACGAAGGTCAAGGTAACGGTAACGCAAACGTGTATCGTCATTGGCCTCAATGCCATCCTTAATCTCAAATGGCGTTGTTTTAGCTGTATTAAGCACTGTCAAAGCTGTCACGTTTAACTCAACCGCACCAGTCGGCAATTTATCATTGGCTTGCTCACGCGCAACGACTTGACCAGTCACCTCGATAACAAATTCGCTACGAAGGCTTTCAGCTGTTGCCATAACCTCTGCAGATACTTTTTCAGGGTTGATAACCAACTGCATGATTCCTTCACGGTCACGAAGGTCGATAAAGATCAAACCACCAAGGTCACGACGACGGCTAACCCAGCCTTTCAAGGTCATTTCTTGTCCGATGTGTTCCTCACGAACACGACCAGCATACATACTACGTTTCATGTTTTCTCTCCTCTTTTATTATGTTACTATTTTACCACAAAAGCGCAGGCACTTCATGAAAATCAGCAGAAAAGTTTGATTGTCTTTAGAAATCAAAACGAACAGACAAAAAAGCCGATGAAAACGTCATCGAATTCTCTGATTATGATTCTTAACCTTTTTTACGCTTTTCAGCAATCTCAGCTGCCTTTTTAGGTAGAACAATCTCCGTCGCATAAGCCGAAGCAAAACGCAAGACACCTGCAATAGGCGCAAAGACAACTGCTAGATAGTTGTAAAAGAAGTCGCCTTTAAAGGCATAGGCAAGTGCCCCGATGATAAAGAAGAGAACGACCGCCTGTATCACTGCTAATAAAATTACTCGTTTCATGTGACCTCCTGACTCTATTATAGCATGAGTATCATCAAAAAGCCGATTAAATTATTCAAAGCGTGTAAGGAAATGCTGTAAAGAAGACCTTTTCGGCTTATATAAGCCAGTCCCAAACTCAATCCCAGACTAGCATAAACTAAAAACTGTTGCAAAGTCCCTGGAAAATGAATCAAGGCAAAAAGCACACTTGATACGAGGAGAAACAGAGCTGTCTGTTTGCTGTTGTTTTGCTTAGGAAAGAGATAGCGCGCCAGCATCCCTCTAAAGATGAGTTCTTCCGTCAGAGGAGCAAAGACTACCACCATAAAGAAACCAAATACAGGCTGAGCAACTGTCAATTGTGATACGATTTGTTGGTTGACTGACGGATCTTCTGGCAAAAAGAACTGGGCTGTAATCGCCACTAGCAAAACCAGAGTAGGCAACCAGATATAACGATTAAAAGCTGTTGTCTGGATGCTAACCTTTTCTGTCTGATACCATCTGTAAACTCCATAAACATAGGCCCCTGACAGAGCGATATAGAGTGGCAAGACTCCAAAGATTGAAGCCCCTAGTCCAAGAGCTGACAGCGCCGTACTCTGAACCAGACCATAGCCAAAGAAAAAGGATAGAACAGCTAGAAGAAACCAGCCAAGATTTTTAAGTAAGTTCATATGGGCCTCCTATTTGAAATGAAGTCTTACCATTGTTATTTGCATTATTTTGATAAAAATGTGGAATACAGTCGCAACTAAAAGGGCTAATAAGCGAATTCCTCTTGCAAAAATAGAAACGGTAGTAATGGTTTTATAAAGATATTTTTGAGCAAGCGAAAGCAATGTTAATCCTAGGAAAAAGAGAGTCAGGAATAAGATCCTGACCAGTTTATCTGTCATTAAAATCCTAATTTTTCAAATACTTCTGAAAAGTTTTGGCTGATAGCATCAAGCGTAACGTCCACTTCTTCTCGGGTTTGGTTGTTCTTAACAGTCACTTGTCCGCTTTCAACTTCACTCTCGCCTAGAGTAATGAGAGTCTTAGCCGCAAAGACATCGGCGGACTTGAATTGAGCTTTAAGCTTCCGGTTGAGGTAGTCACGTTCTGCTTTGAATCCTTGTTGGCGAAGGGCTTGTACCAATTCCAAGGCCTTAACATTTGCTCCTTCACCCAAGACTGCGATATAGATATCTAGGGCATTTTCGATAGGGAGGGCCACACCTTGCTTTTCAAGGATGAGAAGCAGGCGCTCTACACCAAGTCCAAAACCAAATCCAGCAGTCTCAGGGCCACCAAAGTAGGCAACCAAGCCATCGTAGCGACCACCCGCACAGACCGTCAAGTCATTGCCCTCAATCTCAGTGATGAACTCGAAAATCGTGTGGTTGTAATAGTCCAGACCGCGCACCATATTGGTATCGATGATATAGTCTACACCCAGATTTTCCAACATCTGACGCACAGCATCAAAGTGGGATTGGCTTTCTTCATCAAGGAAGTCCAAGATAGACGGCGCATTTTCTACTGCCACCTTGTCTTCTTTTTCCTTAGAGTCCAAGACACGGAGAGGATTTTCCTCCAAACGACGTTGGCTATCCTTCGACAAGGTCTCCTTGAGCGGTGTCAAATAGTCGATCAAGGCTTGACGGTAGGCTGCACGACTCTCAGGATTTCCAAGAGTATTAAGATGCAATTTGACACCTTGGATGCCGATTTCTTTTAAGAAATGAGCTGCCATAGCGATGGTCTCCACATCGGTAGCTGGATTGCTAGAGCCAAAGCACTCAACACCAATCTGGTGGAACTGACGCAAACGACCTGCTTGTGGACGCTCATAACGGAACATAGGGCCCATGTAGTAGAACTTACTTGGCTTTTGCACTTCTGGGGCGAAGAGTTTATTTTCCACATAAGAGCGGACAACGGGCGCAGTTCCTTCTGGACGGAGGGTAATATGGCGGTCACCCTTGTCATAAAAATCGTACATTTCCTTGGTTACGATATCCGTTGTATCTCCGACAGAGCGGCTGATGACCTCGTAATGCTCAAAAATAGGCGTGCGCACTTCTGCATAGTTATAGCGCTTGAAAATTTCACGGGCAAAGCCCTCAACGTACTGCCATTTAACAGACTCAGCAGGTAAAATATCCTGCGTTCCTTTTGGTTTTTGTAATTTCATAGGGAATCCTCTTTAAACTTAATAGTCTTATTTTACCATAAATAAAGGGATTAAAACAGTGAGAGGAGAAAATCGCAAGAGAGTCTTTTCAGAAAATTCATCAAAAACTTGCCAAATTGTCAGAATTATGAGAAAATAGAGGATATTTATCACGTGGAGGGACTGTTATGAGAGACGATATCAAAATCAATGACCGCGCTTTGGCCTTGCAAGATCAAATTATCGATAAACTAGAGAAGGTTTTTGATACAGATGTGGAATTGGATGTTTACAATCTAGGGCTGATTTATGAAATCAATCTGGACGAAACGGGTCTCTGCAAGATTGTCATGACCTTCACTGACACTGCCTGTGATTGCGCCGAAAGCCTGCCTATCGAAATCGTCGCAGGTCTAAAACAAATCGAGGGTATCGAAGATGTCAAGGTTGAAGTGACCTGGTCGCCTGCCTGGAAGATTACACGAATCAGTCGCTACGGCCGTATTGCCCTTGGGCTACCGCCTCGTTAATACTCTTCAAAAATCTCTTCAAACCACGTCAGCTTTATCTCCAACCTCAAAGCTGTGCTTTGAGCAACCTGCGCCTAGCTTTCTAGTTTGCTCTTTGATTTTTATTGAGTATAAGCAGTCAAATCACTTTTGAAGATGAAAAGAAGCAAGCCGAGATTGGCTTGCTTTTTGAGTTTATTTTTTACCTGACTTGTCCATATTCCAGAAGTCTGTCACGGCTCCGCGTGAAGCGGATGATACGATGTGGGCATATTTACCGAGAACACCACGGCTGTAAAGAGGTGGCAAGGTTGTTTCTGCCTTGCGTTTTTCAAGTTCTTCTTCGGATACGGCCATGGAAATTTCTTTGGTATCTTGGTCAACCGTAACGATGTCACCTGTACGAAGGTAAGCAATCGGTCCACCATCCTGAGCTTCAGGAGCAATATGTCCAACAACCAGACCATAAGTACCACCAGAGAAACGGCCATCCGTCAAGAGGGCAACCTTGTCTCCTTGACCTTTACCAACGATCATGGATGAAAGTGACAGCATCTCAGGCATACCTGGACCACCCTTCGGTCCAACAAAACGGACAACGACTACATCGCCATCAACAATTTCATCTGTCAGAACAGCCTGAATAGCATCTTCTTCTGAGTCAAAGACCTTAGCCGGTCCAACGTGACGACGCACTTTCACACCTGATACCTTGGCAACCGCTCCATCAGGGGCTAGGTTCCCGTTCAAGATGATAAGCGGACCGTCTGCACGTTTTGGATTTTCAAGTGGCATAATGACTTTTTGACCTGGTGTAAGGTCTGCAAAGTCAGCCAAGTTCTCAGCGACGGTCTTACCAGTACATGTGATGCGGTCGCCATGAAGGAATCCATTTGCCAACAAGTACTTCATAACCGCAGGTACACCACCGACTTCGTAGAGGTCTTGGAAGACATACTGACCAGAAGGTTTCAAGTCGGCCAAGTGAGGCACACATTCTTGGATCGTATTGAAGTCTTCAAGTGACAAGTCAACATTGGCGGCATGGGCAATGGCAAGCAAGTGAAGAGTGGCATTGGTAGAACCACCAAGAGCCATAGTTACAGTGATAGCATCTTCAAAGGCTTCACGAGTCAAGATATCAGATGGTTTGAGACCAAGTTCCAGCATCTTAACAACAGCACGTCCTGCAGCTTCGATATCTTCTTTCTTATCAGCTGATTCAGCTGGGTGAGATGAAGATCCTGGCAAACTCATACCGAGAACTTCGATAGCTGTCGCCATGGTATTAGCTGTATACATCCCGCCACAGCCACCAGGGCCCGGGCAGGCATTACATTCAAGACGTTTCACGTCCTCAGCTGTCATGTCACCGTGGTTCCATTTTCCGATACCTTCAAAGACAGACACCAAGTCAATGTCTTTTCCATCAAGATTTCCCGGTGCAATGGTACCACCATAGGCGAAAATAGCTGGAATATCCATATTAGCAATGGCGATCATGGAACCAGGCATGTTCTTGTCACAACCACCGATGGCTACAAAGGCATCGACGTTATGACCACCCATAGCAGCTTCGATAGAATCCGCAATAATATCACGAGATGTTAGAGAGAAGCGCATACCAGGCGTTCCCATGGCAATCCCGTCCGCTACGGTAATGGTACCAAACTGAACAGGCCAAGCGCCCGCAGATTTGACACCTTCTTTCGCCAATTTCCCGAAATCATGCAAGTGGATGTTACATGGTGTATTTTCCGCCCAAGTCGAAATCACTCCCACAATCGGTGTTTCAAAGTCCTTATCTGTCATACCAGTCGCACGCAGCATGGCACGGTTTGGTAATTTAACCATGCTGTCATAAATGCTACTGCGGTGACGTTTATCTAATTCAGTCATCTTATCCCTCCCATTTCAGTTTTTACTATTATAGCACATTTCAAAAGCAATGAACAGAAGAAAATTCTTGAATTTTCAGAAAATTCCGATCAACAACTTCTAATTTTTTCATCTTTTTTTGTCAAGTAACTTTACTTTACAAAAAAGTTTTGATATACTATTAAAGTTGATGAAAATCAAACCTAACTGAATTATATCTTAAAAGGAGAAATCAAAATGGCAGTACCTGCACGTCGCACTTCAAAAGCGAAGAAAAACAAACGTCGTACACACTACAAAGTAACAGCTCCATCTGTAAACTTTGACGAAACTACTGGAGATTACTCACGTTCTCACCGTGTATCACTTAAAGGATACTACAAAGGACGTAAAATCGCTAAAGCTGCATCAGCTGAATAATAGAAGGGAGATACCATGCGCGTAAATATCACACTTGAACACAAAGAATCTGGTGAACGCTTGTACCTTACTTCTAAAAACAAACGTAACACTCCAGACCGTCTTCAATTGAAGAAATACTCACCAAAACTTCGCAAACACGTAGTGTTTACAGAGGTTAAATAAGCACACCTAACTCAAAACGCCTTACTGGGCGTTTTTTGCTTTATTGGTTAGCAATCTATAGCTTTTCAGGAGAGATTTATGACATTTTATCTTTGGATGTTCCCTCTACTCTTTATCTTTCACGATATGGAAGAAATTATCGGTCTTGTCCCTTGGATTCACCTCAACGAAACCTTGCTGGCTCAAAAGGCTCCAGCTATTCTCAAGATTCACAAAGGGATTACAACAGAGGGATTTGCCCTTGCTGTTTTTGAGGAGTTTATTCTTGTCTTATCCATCACTTTATTAGCGTATCTTACTCAATCTAGAGCGCTCGAATTAGTTTGGTTAGGAGGATTTGTGGCCTTTGCACTCCATCTCTTGCTCCATATTGGACAATCAATTCTTCTCCGTAAGTATATCCCTGCTCTCATCACTTCTATCCTTTGTTTTCCTATCAGTGCTTATTTGATTACAGACATTGTACATTTATGGCGAGTTTCGACTAGCGAATTTTTCCTATTTTCACTGGTCGCTTCAGGCATCGTCATCATCAATCTCCTCTTTGCTCTCTGGCTTGGGAAAAAATATTCCATCTGGCTTGCCCATCACCATTAACAAAACTTCCTTGCAATTTCATTTTGCAGGGAGTTTTTTTATCCTCCTTCACAGTTAAGAAGTGTTCTATAGTTTTTAAGACAAAGCAAAAAGCCCACTGTTGTAGGCTTTCTGTAAGATATTTCTTAAAATTAAAGCATTTTGTTGTAGAATTCAACGACAAGTGCTTCGTTGATTTCTGGGTTGATTTCGTCGCGTTCTGGCAAGCGAGTCAATGAACCTTCCAATTTTTCAGCGTCGAATGATACGAATGCTGGACGTCCAAGAGTAGCTTCTACTGCTTCAAGGATAGCTGGAACTTTCAATGATTTTTCACGAACTGAGATCACTTGACCTGGAGTTACGCGGTATGATGGGATATCAACACGTTTTCCGTCAACAAGGATGTGACCGTGGTTTACAAATTGACGAGCTTGACGACGAGTAGTCGCAAGACCAAGACGGTAAACAACGTTATCCAAACGACGTTCCAAAAGAAGCATGAAGTTGAAACCTAGGATTCCGCCTTTGATTTTTGTAGCTTGTACGAACAAGTTACGGAATTGCTTTTCACCTACACCGTAAGTGAAACGAAGTTTTTGTTTTTCAGCCAATTGCAAACCGTATTCTGACAATTTAGAACGGTTGTTTGGTCCGTGTTGTCCTGGTACGTAGTTACGACGTGCCAATTCTTTACCTGTACCTGTAAGTGAAAGGCCAAGGCGACGAGCTTGTTTCCAAGATGGTCCTGTATAACGTGACATATGTATGTCCTCCTGATATAAATAATATTTCGGTGGAAATAGTCACTTAGAAAGCCCTGATTCGTGCAGATGCCCTTCGCCTAAACAGCCAAGGTTACTTGTCATAAGACACCTGTTGACGAGCTTCATGCTTTCCTGCTGCTATTTCACACAAAGGCTATTGTACCATGAAAAGCTAGATTTGTAAAGGGATTTATAAGTTGAACTAAATTATTTTAATATTGCAGTGTCAACAAACAGCACTCACTCTATCTTTCTAAGTGGTTTTTTAGAATGAAAATAGAGTGAGGAACATCTGAAAAGACCTGACTTAAAAATTCTAGATGTTGCTTGTCTTCACTATTCAAAGATACAGTATGTTTTACATTTACAGTGCCATCATTATTCTCAATAATTTGATGACCAAAAAGAATATCACCGAATGGAGTTACTGTTTTATCCCAAAATTCTTCAAGAGGTTTTACAAGCGTGAGGTGATATTCCATAGGGGGCATTCCTTCGAGTTCCATAGTTCCGTATGAACCCGTCTCAAATCCACCTTTTAATGTAATATTTTTTAAATCTTCTTCCCAATCATACCACTTTTCAATATTTTCATAGTAGGCCCATACATCTTCTTTTGATGCTCTTATGTTTAAACTAAAACTAAATTCCATTTTGACACTCCTTTTAATATAAGTGTACTTATTATAAAACAACTTATAATGTTTGTCAAATGATTTTTCATCATAGCATTAGCATTTCTTCTAAATGGGCTACCTGCTTTGGTCCTGCTTTTCATACTGATAAAATGGGATAAGAACGATGTCTTGGTCGTATGGCTTGATATTCGCTCTCTTATTTAGCCATTTAGGCAATAGTGCAATTCCTTTCCCGTTTTCAACTAAGCTGATAATATTCTCAAAAGAATCAATTTCTACAACTGATTTTAAATGAGTAAACTTCATTAAGCTTTGTTTTCTAAAAGGGCAATTTTTATCTTTATTAACGAATATAGGCATTTCCTCAGTAGCCTTTATATTGCTCGAACAAGCATAAACTGACTCGATATGCCCGATAATCTCATCATAATGCTTTAAATTTTCAATTTTTTGAAAGCAAAAAATTTTATCAAAGTCTTCCTGATGAGCAATGATTGGTATATCCGAAGTTTTTTGGATATTGATCTCACTTTTATTCAAATCAATTGTTTGTGAATTATTAATATCGTGATTAAATAACAATTCTGAAATTAAGATGGATATTTTCGAGGTTTCACATTTCTTTTTTAATTTCTCTAAATTGTTAGAAGTTTCCTTACAAAATTGATAAAATAAGTCTCCACTTTCTGTCGGGACTAAACCATTATATTTTCTGTAAAATAATTTCGTATCTAATTCAGTTTCAAGCACTTTCAATCTAGCGCTGAGATTAGATTGTGCATATTGTAAGATCTTTGAACTTTTGTTTATTGATCTTGTCTCATAGATCGTCACAAAAATGCTCATATCATTAAAATTCATTTAAAACACCTTATCACTTTTTGTGATAATTATATCATTTTTAAGTATTATTCAACATGATATAAATCATTTATACTGTGAATAGTTAATTAGAAAAGAGGTACCGCAATGCAAGCAATGCAATATACTATAAAATTACCAGCAGATTATGATATGGATATCATTAGACAACGTGTCCGAAATACAGGTCATTTGATGGATGGATTCGACGATTTGTTTTTCAAAGTTTATTTAATCTCTGAAAAATCTGAAGGCCAATTATTTAACAGTTACTGTCCGCTATATATTTGGAAAAATACCAACGGAATGACAAAATTCATATTTGATGGCTACTTTGATCATATTTTAAATTCGTTTGGCTGGCAAAATATTGAAATCGGAATAACTTCATCAGTCGAAATATCTGATCATTTTGACTCAAGTAAATATGCTACATTAGAAGTCATTGATATAGAAGAATCTGAAAGTTTAAAATCCTTTACCATTCACGAGCAAATGCAAAACAACGAAAGTGGCAAAGCCGTTATTTTCAATCCTGATAAATGGAAAAAATGTATCTTTACTTTTTATACCAATAAACCCGACACACAACTACCAACATTTGAAATTTTGCACATTTCACAATAAGCGCTTATGATAAGTTATAGGGAAACGCCTGAGTAAACACTTCTTCAGTATTTTGCACACTATGATAGTATACTTGCTCTTCCCAAAATTGTATGACCTTTACTGTCATCGGCTAAATGAAAAAATCGTTACGACATGTAACGATTTTTTGGCTATGCTATTAACTCAATTCGGCGATAATAGCCTTGAGCTGGTCTTTGGTGTAAACACCAGCCCCGTATAAATCTGACACCCCCCTAGTGTCAGATTTGAAATCACCTGATTTATCAACCATTCTAGCAACTGTGTCATCTTGTAAGAGACCAAGGTAAATTCGATTAGCTAGATTTCCTGATTTACTTGTAGATTGTTGAACCTCATGAATTAATCCATACTCTGTGAGTTGCTTCTTAATTCTTAATAGAGTAGATTTTGAACAGTTAAGGATCTTCATCAAATTAGAGTTAGAATATACCAAATAGATATTTCCATCTTCATCAATCCAATTATTCTTGAAAGAAAGATCTAGTCTATCTTTAAGCATAGCATAAGCGGCTTTTGCATCTAACCTCATATCTTCATAAATAGGATTTTCAAACAAAACCTTTGGTAAGGCATAAAAGCGATCAGATGTCTGATAATGGCTGGCACTAATAAACTGAATTTGTCTCATCAATTACACCTCTTTCAGTCTAAAGTCACCGTTCGCGTTAAATCCTATCAATCCAAAGGCCTCAAGTTCTTCTATACTTGCTATTATTTCTTTTCGTATTGAACCTGTTTCCTTCATCAAAAACTGGATTATCATCTCTCTTGAAATTCTCTCCTTACTTTTTCGTCTCATAATTTTACCTCCCAAAACACAAAAAAGAGCTAACGGAATTTTCCGTTAACTCAATATTTTCTATTTACCTCAAAACCTAGACACTTACTACGCCTTTATTTCAAATTGAGGCTGAATGTAAACTTGCTTCCTAAGCCATATTGGCTTTCTGCTGTGATTTCGCCACCAAGCTGATGGGCTAGTTCGCGTGCAATCGCAAGTCCTAATCCATGTCCACCTGTCTTCATATTGCGCGAAGTTTCTACACGATAAAGTCGTTTAAAGATCTTTTCCAAATCTTCAGGAAGGATCCCCTGACCCTCGTCTTTCACACTGATTGTCAGCTCTTGTTCTGTTAATTGGGCAAGAACCTCGATTCTGGTTCCTGGTTCTGAATATTTAAAGGCATTGTTTAACAAATTGACCAGAATGCGAGAAAGTTTGTCAGAATGGCTCTTGATTTTCGCCGACTCAGGTGACACTTGAATGTAAACATCTCGCTCCTCTTGTTCAATCTGGAGTTGAAATTCACTCATTGACTCAATCAGCAACTGATCTAAAAAGACCTCTTCGACTTCTTCATCAGCAGTATCTTGAGGTTGTGTGTTCAGAGTCAAAACATCCAATTCCTCCACTAGCTTATTTAGACGCTCAGTTTGCCGACCAATCGTGGCTAAGTAGTGGAGTCGCTCCTCTTCCTTAATCACTCCATCTAGAATTCCCTCAACAGTAACCTGAATGGAGGTAATGGGAGTTTTAATATCGTGAGAGAGCTGCGCAATCATCATTCTCTTTTCTTGCTCGCTCTCATCAAGTGATTGAAAGGTAGCCTGCAAATTGTGGGACATGTCATTAAAAGCCTGGCCCAGCTCTTGAAATTCTAATGGGCCCTTTGTTTCAATTTCTGTGCTGAAATCCTTGCTTGCTATATCCTGAGCTTGTTTTTTCAAATGTTTCAGAGAAGAGAACACAGGCGACAAAAGAAAGATGCTCACTGCAGCGCCAATGAAACTAGCAATCAAGGTCATTCCAACTAGAAAGTAAACTTCACTTTTCTCAATCAACATTCGTTGGACTGCCCAGAAAACGACCAAAATCGTTAGTAGAGTCGACACTAGATACCCCACTAAAATATAGTTTTTTAATTTCATTTTCTACCTCTTGGTCTTTCCATCTTATAGCCCAAACCCCAGACAGTTTTGATAGCAGGAGCATTTGAATTTGTATACTTGGTCAACTCTTGCCTCAAAGCATGGATATGAACATTGAGTGTATTGGTATCATCCACATAGTCCTCTTGCCATACCTTCTCATAAAGTTCCGTCTTTGAAAAGACTCTCTCAGGATTGCTGGCCAATATCCATAGAAGCTCAAAGGATTTTACTGTCAATTCCAAAGGTTGCTCCCCAATGCGAACCTCATGAGTCACATGGTTGATCACTAAGTCACCAAACTCGATCTGTTCTGTTTCTCTTCCACGGCTAAGGCGACGCAAGATATTATTCACTCTTAAAACCAATTCGCGTGGGCTAAAGGGTTTGACTATAAAATCATCTGCCCCCAAACTTAAGCCATAAATTTTATCCTGTTCGCTTGTCTTAGCAGTTGTAAAGAGGAAGGGTTGATCCGGAGCGGTATACTGAACTTCACTGATAAAATCATAGCCATCCATATTGGGCATCATGATATCTGTGATAATGAGGTCGATAGATTTTTTTCTGAAAAGCTCTAATCCCTCCTTACCATCATGGGCGACCAAAACATCGTAACCTGCCTGTATAAGATAGCGGTGTTGAATATCTAGAATATCTATCTCATCATCAACCAGCAAAATTGTCTTTTTCATCTGACACTCCTTCGATAAAAACAGTGTTATACTTGCTTTAGTATAACACTATTTTCCCTAATGTTTAAGTGATTTGAATCTTAATCTTCTCGTTTGCTTGTCAAACCCAAAAGTCCAACAAGACCTGCCAAGGCTAGACCAAAGATACCAAGGCCAGCTGTAGCTGTTTTAGCTTCCCCAGTATTTGGTAGCATCGCTTTATCATCTTTTTTCATCATATTAGCCATTGGGCTAGAAGCTGGTTGATCGACCTTCATATCTGACATATGGTGATTTGTACCCATCATACCCTCAGTCGTACCTGTAGAGCCTGTTTCAGAAGGCTTCGTATTCATCTGACCTTGTTGAGATGGTATTGTCGCCATTTCTTTTCCACGAAGCTGAATCGTTACTTGACGAGTAGCAATCAGATTGGTCAAATCAGGTTTGCCATCTTTAGAACCATAGACTTTAACAGTAGCTAGGTATGTATGTGTTCCGTTAGCTCGAAGTTGATCCAGCAAGGCCTGACCATCTTTGCCAACCGTATTGCCATTCAAATCCACTTCGTAGAAATATTGACCTTTAGCCAAGCCTTCAAGTGGCAATAGAGCAGGATTTTTAGCTGTTCCGTTGTCTGACCATGGAGCTTTGTCTGAAGCTTTTAACAAGAGGCGAGTCAACATACCATCTCCACCAAAAGCTTCGTATGGAATAACTTGGTTGACACCGGCCAAGAATGGACCTGGAACATTTGCTTTTTCAAGGTAGCTAGCTGGAACATCAATGCTATTTTTGATGTTATTAGCAACAGAGTCTTTAACCTGATTTGGTGTGGTCAAGCCATTCAAATTAACAGTCAAATCTTTAGTCGCTACCAGATTAGTTAAGTCAGGCTTGCCGTCTTTTGCACCGTACACTTTGATGGTAGCTTTATAACTTTGAGTGCCGTTTTGTTTTAAGAGGTCAAGCAGCTCTTTATCTGATTTACCTTGAGTCCCTGCTAAATCCACTTCGTAGAAATATTGGCCTTTAGCCAAGCCTTCAAGTGGCAATAGAGCGGGATTTTTAGCCGTTCCGTTGTCTGACCATGGGGCTTTGTCTGAAGCTTTTAACAAGAGGCGAGTCAACATACCATCTCCACCAAAAGCTTCATATGGAATAACTTGGTTGACACCAGCTGTGAATGGTCCTGGGAAGTTGGCTCTATCCAAATAAGAAGCTGGGACGTCTACTGTATCTTTGGTGTTGTCAGCCACACCCTTTTGCACTTCAGCTGGGGTGGTCAAACCATTCAAGTTGATATCCAAATTTTTAGTTGCTACGAGATTAGTTAAGTCAGGTTTGCCATCTTTCGCACCGTACACCTTGATAGTAGCTTTGTAGCTTTGCGTACCATTTTGTTTCAAAAGGTCAAGCAACTCTTTATCTGATTTGCCTTGGGTGCCAGCCAAGTCCACTTCGTAGAAGTAAAGGCCTTTGCCCAATTTCTCTACTGGTGAGAGAGCCGGATTTTTAGCTGTTCCGTTGTCTGACCATGGAGTCTTATCAGAGGCTTTCAAGATAAGACGAGTCAACATGCCGTCACCACCAAAGGCTTCGTATGGAATGACTTGGTTGACACCAGCTGTAAATGGACCTGGGAAATTGGCTTTGTCAAGGTAGCTAGCTGGGACATCTACTGTATCTTTGGTATTGTCAGCCACACC
>NZ_ALKH01000005.1:0-24331 GCF_000286475.1 Streptococcus sp. BS35b | reverse complement strand
ACACCAGCTGTAAATGGACCTGGGAAATTGGCTTTGTCAAGGTAGCTAGCTGGGACATCTACTGTATCTTTGGTATTGTCAGCCACACCTTTTGGGACTTCAGCTGGAGTGGTTAAGCCATTCAAATTAACAGTCAAATCTTTAGTCGCCACGAGGTTAGTCAAGTCAGGTTTGCCATCTTTCGCACCGTACACCTTGATGGTTGCCTTATAACTTTGAGTTCCATTTTGTTTCAAGAGGTCAAGCAGCTCTTTATCTGATTTTCCTTGGGTGCCTGCCAAGTCTACTTCGTAGAAGTAAAGGCCTTTGCCCAATTTCTCTACTGGTGGGAGAGCTGGATTTTTAGCCGTTCCATTGTCGGACCACGGAGCCTTATCAGAGGCCTTCAAGATAAGACGAGTCAACATGCCATCACCAGCGAAGAATTCGTATGGAATGACTTGGTTGACACCGGCTGTAAATGGACCTGGGAAATTGGCTTTGTCAAGGTAGCTAGCTGGGACATCTACTGTATCTTTTGTATTGTCAGCCACACCCTTTTGCACTTCAGCTGGAGTGGTCGCTGGTTGCGCTTCACTGGCTTCACGGTCTTGTCCAGAAACTGTAGACGCAGGACTTTCCACAGGTTTAACTGCATCTTCTGTTTGTTTCTTAGAGTCAGGTTGTGCTTGCACTTCTTCTTTTGGCGCTACTGCTGGCTCTTTAGCAGTTGCATCCGCTTTTTCTGAAGAGCTTGTCGTATCCACACTTGCTTTAGGCGTTGGAACAGACTGCTCTGAAGGAAGAGCTACATCGACTGCTTTTTTGAGAATCTCTGCTGGTAAGTCGCTCTTTTCACTCACCGAAGTTGCGTCTGGCACGACTTGGGCAGGAGTCGGATTGACGATATCAGCGCGTGCAGAACTTGGTTGACCGACTAGGACAAAGAAGCCACTAGCCACAACAACTGAAGCAACACCGACACTGAGACGGCGAATTGACCAACGAGTATATCTCTGATTTGGATTGAATTTCATAGGATTCTCCTTAGAGTTTTTCTTTATTTGATGGCTCTAGTATAATCTCCTAAAATTAAAAAGGATTAAGAAAAAGTTAAAATTTTTCTTAAATCCCTCTTATAAAATACTTATATTGATTCATTAATCATTGGGGAAGAAAACAACCCTTCCTCTCCTACTCACTAAGCTCTGTTAGAGTATCCAAATGTTGGTTATTAATCACCGCCATGATATAGGCGCCTGACCGTAAAAGGTCATCGGGTCCGAATTGAACATCCAGAGGAGCATTTTCGTAGGCACGAAAGCCAAGTACGTTGAGGTTGTATCGCCCACGCAAATCCAACTGACTGAGGCTTTTACCTACCCACGATTGAGGGATTTTCATCTCGACAATCGATACATTCTTGTCCAGCTGAAAGACGTCTACGCTGTTATGAAAGAGGATGGTCTGCGCCAATGAGCGCCCCATTTCAAACTCTGGTGAGATGACTGCGTCTGCCCCGATTTTTTCTAGAACCTTTTTAGCTGTATGACTTTTGACCTTGGCAATGACGGTCGGTACTCCTAGACTCTTGCAGTGCATAACCGCTAGAACACTGGACTCCAAATTTTCACCCGTTGCGACAACTACGGTATCACAGGTGTCAATCCCCGCTGACAGAAGGAGTTCTTCATCCGTGATATCTCCAACTACCCCACGCGCCAGCACAGGTTCAAATTGATTAATGCGTTCCTCGTGGTCATCAATAGCAATGATATTCATGTCATGCTTGGCTAGGGCTGCCAAAACACTGCTCCCAAAAATTCCCAAACCTAAAATTCCAATTGTCCGATCTGACATCGTTCTTCCTTTCTTATCCGATAGTGATATCTGCTTTCATATAGTGAATCGTATCTTTCTTGTCTGGCTGGTATTCTGCTACACTGACCAGTAGTGTCAAGGGACCAATACGGCCGATAAACATCAGCAACATAACGATACTGAGGGCTATCTTGCCTAGCTCTGGTGTTAAATTTGCCGTCACCCCAACTGTCGCAAGGGCTGAAATGGTCTCAAACATGAGGTAGATAAAGCGCGGATTTCCCTCTGCTGTTATCCCTAGTAGGATCAAGCCCAGCAAGAATGTTAGCAAGAAGATAATAAAGACACTGAAAGATTTTTGCACGGTTCGGGGTTCAATAGTCCTCCGAGCCACATTGGCATGAGGCAAGCCCAATAGTTCGCTACGAGCGAAGACCAACAGGACAAAGAAGGTCGTAATCTTGAGCCCCCCTGCTGTCCCTCCAGGCGCCCCTCCTAGAAACATCTGTAGGATATAGATGAACAAGGTAACTGGTCGAGCCTGGGTGTAGTCAATGGAAGCAAAGCCTGCCGTTCTCATACTGACGGTCTGGAAAAAACTAACCAGCAATTTCTCTGGAGCGCTGAGATTTCCAATCGTTCCAGGATTGTTCCACTCAATTAAGAGAGTCGATACGGTTCCAAAGAGCAGAATTCCCGCCGTTAAAAAGAGAACCAACTTGGTATGGAAACGCAGGCGGCGTTTTTTCTTTTTCCCAATCTGGGTCGCTAGGTCAAACCAGACCATAAATCCTAGACCACCCGTGATAATCAAACCTGCAATCACTAGATTGATCAAGGGGTCCGTTTGAAAGGCTACCAAACTCGTACTTCCAAAATTATCAAATCCAGCATTACAGAAAGCTGAAACAGCCAAAAAGACTGAGGTTAACACCCCTCGTCCCCAGCCAAATTCCGGAATAAAGCGGAAACTCAGGAGAAAGGCACCGAGCCCTTCTACCAAAAAAGTCGTCAAAAAGATCGAGCGGATAAAGTCCTTTAAGGACTGGGTTTCTCCATAACTGAAACTTTCTTGAATGGCCTCCCGACCACGAAGACTGAGCTTTTGCTTGCCTTGGATATAAAAGATTCCGATAAAGGTCATGAGACCCAAACCGCCAATCTGGATCAAGAGCATACAGATCAACTGGCCCCAGATATTGTAAGTAGAGGCTACCGGCTGGGTAAAGAGCCCTGTCACACAGACCATGGACACGGTCGTAAAGAGATGGTCAAAGTAGGTCGCTTGTGACGTTGTTGCCTGCACAAAGGGAAGGCTTAAAAGGAGCGAGCCCAAGAAGATAACTAAGGCAAAACTTAAAAAGATGCGACGGGCTGGTGATAACCGAGACAGCGTCGTCTTGATTTTTTCCAAAAAAGATTTGAATAACATAGCTACATTCTACCATAAAAACAGTCAGAACACTCACATGTGGTGCACAATGGCAAGACAGAGTTCGAGTGCCTTGTCAAAAGCTTCAGAGCCCCAATCACGACTGTCGTAGTTGTCTAGATCCGCCAAGGAATCTGCGGTAAAGAGCAATCCCCCCCAGACAACCCTACGTAGCTGAGCTACTGCCGCAAGAGCAGAACACTCCATCTCCACAACAGCACAGCCTTCTTCCTTACGATAAGCAACCTTTTCAGCCGTCTCTCGGTAAAAACCATCTGTCGTCCAGGTCATGACTTCCTCGTAAGGGATGCCTCTTTGCTCCAAGATTTGCTCAATGGCAGAGATAGCCTCAAGCTGCATCTCCATATAACGAGAAGGCGCTGCATAGTGGTAGCTGGTCCCCTCATCTCGCAAAGCGCGAACAGGGACGAGAAAGGCATTCTCCTCTATATCGGCTAGGACACCACAGGTTCCAGTGGAAATGATTTGCTCCACACCATAACCAATCAACCAATCCATAAACTGGGCCGCTGGGGCAGAGCCTACGGGCGCCTGGGCCAGACAAATCTCCTCGCCCTTGTAGTTGAGGACGTAGACTGGATACGTCTTGGTGGCCGAAACGAACTCACCAACACAGTCCGCCCCTACTTCCTGGGCATAGCGGTCAATCTCCTCCTCCAAAAACGCATAGATGCACTTCTTTGGCAACTTTAAATCTAGCCCCTCATGTGTTGGCATAAGGACCGCTTGGGGGTTGTCATCAAACTCTAAAATGGGAATCGCATGTTTCTGAATCATAGCCCACCTCCTGTAATTTTGTACTATTGTATCAAAAGCTGACGGAGTGTCAAGGAGTTGATGTGGGAGGTCTATTTTAGTTATAAGCTCTGCCACATTTTCACCAAGCTCTAATCCAAGCTGAATATACTCCTGTGGGTGATTATATCTGCGAGGTCATCCAGGAGCAGCACCGCGATATGTTCATCCGGATGCAAGTTCAGATATAGGGATAAAAACGTCTAGACGTAATCAACCTAATTAATTTTCAAATAATAGTTCAGCAACCAACCTCAGAAATTTTTAGAAAAATCCTTTATCCTAGTATATTCTAGAAAGCAACTATCATAAAGATTATCTGGATTAAGAAGCGTCCTTCTAATAAGTCCAACAAGATAGCCACCATCTTCACCTTAAGTATATTTTGAGATTCTCAAAAATGATAGAAACAATTTCCTAAAAGCAGAAAATAGAATAATAAAAAAGTAGCCCTTAAGCATATTTGATAGCTACTTTTTATTGTTTAGGCAGATTTATTTCGTTACTCAATCAAATAATTCTTAAATATCTCCACCAATTCCCTTGAATTTTTCAACAAAACGACTGATCTTTTGAAAAACGGTTTGTTTTTTTGTACGATATTGTGGATTCAGTGGGCTCATTTTCGGCAGAGCTTCATTCAAATCATTCCCATTTTCACTAGCATACTCACGCTTCAACGAAGCTTGTATGTAGCGCTTAGCACTTTGTTCATTTAATCCCTCAATCTGTATCAACTCATCCGCTTCCCTTTTCTGCTCACCTTGCGCAAAAATAAAGAACTGTTCAATGATATCTGATTTATCAGCAAAACTATCTAAGTCACTGTCATGGATGAAAGCAACTATCAGATCTTCCTTAGCTCGATTGCCAAGACTTGCTCGAATCGTCCGAGTAATTTCCGAAACAAGTTCATCCTTATTTGAAACCTTTTTATTAGTCTCAAAAATTAGCTCTAAGATATAGTCTAGATTGATTTCTTGGGATTTTAGTAATTCAACTTCAAAGACAATCGAATCCCAATCAACTTTAGATTCGTTATCTTCCCGATTACGGCGTTCATTCTCATACCATGACTTAATGTCATTATAGGTTGAACGGTAGTCTTGAATTTCCCTAGTACTTGGGATGTCTAACCTAGATAACTCCTCCAGAGTTTCATCGTCCACATGGAAACGTTCCTTAAAGGCTTCTACAGCCTTATCATCTGAGATATCAAGTTCTTGTAAAGCTCGTAGACTCATGAAATCATCGTAGTTTTGTAAGATATTATCTAAACGAAGAAATTGACCAAACAACGAGACAAATTCTTTCTTATCACGCTCTTTAATGATAGCTTGCGGGTCCGGAAACTTTTCTTGTAACTCCTGAACAACGGCCATATAACCCTTTTGCTCTTCACCGGCCTCCGTAAAGCCTGTCATATACTCTTGATAAGAACGTTCGAGCAAGACTTCTGCTGTCTCAGTCTTTCCAAATAGCTTAATAGCATCAGTTGTAGCCTTCTCTAAATCCCGGAAGGTTACAATATTCCCAAATGACTTGGTAGCATCATAAATTCGATTGGTGCGTGAAAAAGCTTGGATTAAACCATGATATCTCAAATTTTTATCCACAAATAAAGTATTTAAAGTCGGTGCATCAAAGCCAGTCAAGAACATCCCAACTACAATTAAGAGATCCACTTCCCGATTTTTGACGCGTTTAGCCAAATCACGATAGTAATTCTGGAAATCATTACCGTTAATCGTAAAATTAGTGCCAAATAACTGATTATAATCAGCTATACAGCTACTCAAAAATTCTTTACTACTAATATCCGCTAAATCTTCCGGTGAAAAGCTCTCATCATCAATTTCACCAATAGCCACCTGAGACTCATTCACAGCATAGGAAAAGATAGTCGCAATCTTCAATGGTTTTTCAGAATCTTTTTGCTGATTTTGCAACTCTTGATAGTAGGCTTTTGCTGCATCAACACTTGAAACAGCAAACATAGCATTGAAACCTTTACCAGTTAATCGATGCGTTTTTTGATCAAAATGATCTAAGACATACCTAGATATCTCAGCGATTCGAGTCGGATGAAGCAGTGCTTTTTTATTTTCAGCTGCAGACAATTTGGCCAAGTCCTGCTCGCTTTCAATTGACTTAAACTTCGGACGAACGTCGTTATAATCCACCATGAACTTCAGAACTTTTTGATCTCGAATCGCATCAGTTAGCACATAGGCATGTAACTCACGACCGAAAACAGATGCCGTTGTCTCGGAACCAAGCGCATTCTCTACCTTAATCGGTGTACCCGTAAAACCAAACTGGCAATATTTCTTAAATTTCTGTCTAAGACGCTTTTGCGCTTCACCAAACTGAGAACGATGACATTCATCAAAAATGAAAACCACTTGCTTTTGATAAATTTCATGCTGGCTCTCACTGCTCATAAAATTGTTAAGCTTCTGAATGGTCGTCACGACAATTTTATTATCATCCTTCTCGATATTGCGTTTGAGTCCTGCAGTGCTATTTGAACCGTTGACTGAGTCAGGTGAAAATCGCTGGTACTCTTTCATAGTCTGATAATCCAAGTCCTTGCGGTCCACCACAAAGAAAACCTTATCCACTTCTTCCATCTCAGTAGCAAGTCTAGCAGCTTTAAAACTTGTCAGGGTCTTCCCTGAACCGGTAGTATGCCAAATATAGCCACCTGTATCAGGACCGCTTTTGATTTTTGAAGCAATAGCTGAACGTATCTTCCAGATGATTCTCTCAGTTGCCGCAATCTGATAAGGACGCATGATGAGAAGAGTGTCATTAGTATCAAAGACAGAATAATTTATCAAGACATTTAACAAGGTCTGTTGACTTAAGAAAGTTGCTGTAAAGTCCTTCAAGTCCTTAATAGGATTATTATTTTTCAAAGCCCAGTTCATGGTGAACTCATAAGAATTCTTATCTCGCTTGGTCGTATTAGCAAAATACCGAGTATCCGTTCCGTTTGAGATGATAAAAATCTGAAGGTACTTAAAGAGAGAATTCTCCTCATTGAAACTCTCTTTACTATATCTGTGCACCTGATTAAAGGCCTCTCGAATCGCAACTCCGCGTTTTTTAAGCTCAATTTGTACCAGAGGCAATCCATTTACCAGCAAGGTCACATCATAACGATTGCTGCTGATACCAACTTGCTTCATTTGATTAATGACTTGCAGTTTATTTCGACTAATATTTTTCTTATCCCATAAATAGATATTCTGGATATGCCCATCATCAAATATAAAATCATAAATATAGTTATCATGAAGTTTTCTGGTACGATCAATCAAACTGTCACTGGGTTTATTGAGGTACTCATCCAAGAAGCGCAACCACTCAGCATCTGTAAAAACCACATTATTCAGAACTTCCATCTGGGTCTTGAGATTAGCCAAAAGCGCCTCTGGGGTCGTCAAATAAGTAAGATACTCGTATCCTTGCTGGCGCAAGTCAGCAATCAGCTCCTTCTCCAAGTCCGCCTCTGTCTGATACTGACTAGGCTGTTCTAGCTTGGTATACTTTTCTAAAATGATAAAATTATCTGACTCAACAATAGCTGTAGTGAATGTACTTTCAGACATAATTACTCCTTATAATTGCAAGTGCTCTCTAAATGCTGTAACAGGTTTTTTAAAAGCGCAGTTTCTGGGAGGGTTACTAGTTCATCTTCCTCGGTTGATACTTTAGAATGACTAGAAATATTTAATATCCTTGACTCATAGTTACTAAAACTTCCTTCATTATCACGTGGCAATAAATCCTGCCATTTTTGATAACCCAGGAAAGTTGCTGTTTTCTCGTAAAGATTTCTTAAAAAATTAAAATGATATTTATAAACCAAATTGTCTTCTATAGCTTTATGTAATGATTTTCTTAAAAAATTATGATAAGCAAAAGGAGAGTCATCCGGTTGAGGTATCAGCTTATATGATCCATCTTCTAATTTTTCAAATCTAAATCTACTACTATCAGGAACTTTTCGGGTGTCAATATAGGTTCTATTCTCTCCAGTTTCTTCGTCAATAGCTCGCTTACTATATCTCTCATTCCTTTTAATATTTTTTAACTCATTATATAAGACGTTATAGAATAAAGGATTGTGAGTTGTTATTATAAATTTAAGATCAGACTTACTCGTTCTAATTAATTTACCTAAATTTGATGCAACCTCTATCAAGTGGTTTTCATCTAATGATGAAACCGGGTCATCAATAAATACATACTCTAAATCATCAAACTCTCTAGTACTACGTTCATCAGGTTCTAGTATATCAAGCTCACTAATAACTAGCTCTAGCAATGTATAAAAAATAGACCAAATAAAATTGCTCTCTTCACCTTTGGATAACTTAATTTGTTCGTTTAGTCTATCCTCACCATCACCACTTTGAATAGTGAAAAGAATATGACCATCTGACAAAAGAAATGAAGGTGTCATTTTATCATTTGTATAATGCTGAAAATGCGAAATAATATTCTGATCCTGTCCCTGCTCTTGAATAATCCAAGATATAAAAGAATTTTGCTGAATCTTCAGTTTAAAATCTCGATTGCTGTCAAGATCATTATCCCAATAGAACAAGTCCTCAGTAAAAGCATTATAATAAAGAATCTTATCTCTCGTAAGACCGCCTTCTTCAGCTTGAAACAACCTAGCAAACTCTTTAGAGAGTCTGGTCTTACCTGTCCCATTAAAGGCGTAGATCAGCTGAACTTTTTTGTCTGAAGCTTTTAACTCTTGTGCAATATCACTTAGCGCTTTTGCCATATCCCTTTCCTATTCTTTTCTATAAATCAAAATTTAGCAATTGTTCCCGCCAGTATTCATACTGTTTCTGTCTTAGTTCGATTTCTTTTGGAAGACCCTCAGAAAGAGAGTTGGTTAAAGTATTGAAATTGTCAAGAATGGAGACGATTCTTTCTTGTTCTGTAAGGGACGGGAGAATGATTTGAAATTTTTCTATATCCTTCGAATTGATACGAATAACTTTTGTGCCCGTCACCTTTCTTTCCTTTTGAGTTTGAAAAGAAGTAGATCTCAGCCAATAATTTAAGTAACGGGAGTTTTGGGTAGTTTGAATGATATAACTATCTCCAGAAATACCGATCTCTTCTTTTCCTTCCCAAACAATTGCTTTTCCAACATCTTCAACATTCTCAGATGTAGTTGCCATTACCAAGTCATTTGGTTGTGCTTTTTTTAACTTTTTGAACACTATTTCACTAGTTTTTGAGAGAGTTTCAGAGACTGAAAAATCGTATTTAGTGTAAATTTGTCCGTAGTGGATAACAGATTTCCCGATTTCGGTAAAATCTTTCTTCTGAAGTCCATTCCCTCTTACAAAGTCACAAACGGCTCCCAACTCCACTCGAATTGGGCCAAATACCCACTGTAAAAGTTTGATAATTGCAGAGTTGTCCCACTCCTCTACTCTACTCTACTCTCAGAGTACTCGCCTTCGGCGACGAATGTCAAGAGTTTTTCTCTAAAATATTCATACTGTTTTTGACGAAGGTCAATCTCCTTCGGAAGTCCGATGTTGAGGTCATGACAAACCATATCGAAGTTGTCTAGAACTTGAACAATGCGAGATTGAATTTCGAGGGAGGGAACTGGGATTTTGAATTTTTCAGTATCATTACTAGAAATTTGTGGCATCTGCATATTATTAGCGATGTTTTGAAAATGTTCTTTATTATGAACTAAGTAATGATAAATATATCTTAAGTTGATATTTTCATTGTCTGAACTGTATGACCAAAATTCATTTTTAAAACTAAATGGTTCTGTACAGTATTCAAAATCAATAATTCCACGAGATTTTACAACAATTGCCTCTTCTGTATGAATATCTTTATCGGGAATATCTCCATAGTTCACATCAGCGTAAGTCTTTCCTCCTGCAAAGATACGGATTGGCGCACTATCTTTGTGAAGTAATTTCATCTGACTAGCTGTAATTTTAGTTCCTTTTCCTTTTTTAAGACATTCGTTCAACTTCTTCCACTCAACCTGATAGACCTCATCCTCAAATGATAAAAGTTTATCTCGATAAAAGGAATATTGCTTTTTACGTGAGGTCAATTCTGAGGTCAATTCTGAGGTCAATTCTGTAACATACTCAGTGAATTTGTCAAGTATTTGCACGATTTTTTTTTGAATTTCTAGGGGAGGAATTGGAATTTTTATACTTTTTAGATTCTTTTGATTAAGCTTAGGAGGTGTCCCTCTAACAATATCAGAGACATCAGTTTGACTCAATACATAATACACATATTTCAATAAAGCATATCCTGGTACTTCACCTAAAATATGCGCATGATTATTAACCCAAATTTTACCTATCACCCAGTGTAATATAGGTGAATTATCATTTTTTATTACACTCCCATCTTCTCCCATTAAAATAAAAGTGCCGTCAAAAATCCAATCTTTGACATAATCTTGAATTCCATTAGCTCCATAATAAGGAATATCACCCGGAATTCTTTGACTTTTTGTTATTGGGCGTCTTAAACTATCCAAAACTTCAACTACTTCCCCCAACTCTTTCCACTCAACGGGACAGTTTTGGATTTCTTCTAGGATATTCATCAGTTACCTCCTTCCTTGGCTAGATTTTCAATGCTTTTAATTTCCTTGAGGTAATCTTTTTCAACTTGACTAAGGGTCTTGGCTTGGTATCTCTTATATTCCTTATCTACCTTCTGCTTCATCTGTTCACGAGAGATCGAACCACTGTTATCCAGCAAGTCTTCTCCAGTAGCCTGAAGGATACGATCTACATGTGTCACCCAGTCCGCCATAGTCATGACTTCTTCTCGCTCTGCCTGTCTTTCAGCAAAGTCTAGATATCCTGATACAAGCTGATTAAGCCCACGGAGTTCCTTTTCTGTCAGATAGTTCTTGGCAACTTTTGCTTCAGATAGAGTAGGAAGGTCTCCCTTAAAAGTGGTTAAGCCCATAAACTCCTTTTCACTATCAACACGGTTATAAATGAGTTCACTCGCAGTATTGTGGTGAATGGCATAATGCATCTTGTTTTGCACCGTCGCAAAGAATTTCTTTGCCTCTGGTGAGTTTGCATTGTAGTCACTTGATGTCGCAAAAAGATCTAAAACCTGACGGTAAAAGACTTTTTCACTTGAGCGAATGTCTCGGATTCTTTCCAGGAGTTCTTTAAAGTAAGAGCCTCCACCCAAGTTTTTCAAGCGCTCATCATCCATAGCAAAGCCTTTGATCAGATACTCTTTCAAGACTGTCGAAGCATAGTGTCTAAACTGGATTCCACGAGGGGAGCGCACACGATAGCCAATTGCCAAAATCATGTCGAGATTATAGTAGGCGACTTTTTTTGACTGAGTTTTACCAGCTATTGCACCGTGACGAGTGGTTGTCAACTGATAGTTGACAACCACTGTTTCATCCAATTCACCATCTTCAAAAATCGCCTTGATATGTTTACTAATGTTTTGCTTGGAAGTTTGAAAGAGCTCAGCTAGTTCTTGTTGAGTCAGCCAGACCGTTCCATTATCCAAGTGGAGTTCAATAGCGGACTCTCCGTCATCAGTTCTATAGAGAATCACATCATTTGCCATGGCTCAATTCCTCTACAATCTTATCTATCTCCATACGCAAGTGGTCAATCTTGGCAACAGTCTCAGCGATTTCTTTATTGAGCACATCAATATCAATCTTCTCACGTGTGTCTTCTTTTTCTACATAAGTGGACACTGAAAGATTATAATCTGCTTCTGCTACTTTTTCTTGTGCCACCATACAAGAAAAGTAATCTTCGTTTTCTTTCTTTTCAACACTGTCTAAGATTTTTTCGATATTCTCTTCTGTCAAGACGTTATTATTAGTTTCTTTCTTGAACTGCTTACTTGCATCAACAAAGAGGATATCCGTCGTTGGCTTATTCTTTGCCAAAATCAGAATACAGGTCGCAATGGAGGTCCCAAAAAAGAGATTGTCTGGTAGCTGAATAACCGCTTCAACAAAGTTATTGTCTACTAGATATTGACGGATTTTTTGCTCAGCACCTCCCCGATAGAAAATACCTGGGAAAGTTACGATTGCAGCTCGTCCCTTATTCGACAAGTATGACAGGCTATGCATAATAAAAGCAAAATCAGCCTTAGATTTAGGCGCTAATACACCCGCAGGGGCAAAGCGGTCATCGTTGATGAGCGTCGGATCATCGCTTCCTATCCATTTGATAGAGTATGGTGGATTTGACACAATAGCATCAAAAGGCTTATCGTTTACATGCTTAGGATCAAGTAAGGTATTGCCACGCTCAATGCTAAACTTATCATAATTGATATTGTGTAAAAACATATTCATTCGAGCTAGGTTATAGGTGGTCATATTAATTTCCTGACCATAAAATCCATCTTCAATTATGTGCTCATTAAACTGCTTTTTAGCTTGCAGAAGCAACGAACCCGAACCACAGGCAGGATCGTAAATTTTATTGATTTTATTTTTTTCATTCTTACCCAGCATAACAATCCGCGCCAAGAGTCTCGATACACTTTGCGGTGTAAAAAATTCTCCACCAGATTTCCCAGCGTTAGAAGCATAATTAGAGATTAGATACTCATAAGCATCCCCAAAGAGATCAATATGGTTATCTTCAAAGTTTCCAAAATCAAGACTTGCGATTCCTTCAAGAATCAGAGTCAAGCGCTGATTTCTCTCTGGAACCGTACTACCTAACTTGTTACTTCTGGTATCTACATCATCAAAAAGACCCTTAATGTCATGTTCACTCGCATAACCAATCGCACTAGACTCAATATCATCAAAGATATCTTTTAAATCTGTATTTAAGTGCTCATTTTGACGAGCAGTTTTGACAACATTGGAAAACAACTGCGAAGGCATAATAAAATAACCTTTGGTTTTAATGGCATCATCTCGAACTTCAGGTGTAATTAAATCTTCAGAAATCTCTTCATAGTTAATTGATTCATCGCCACCTTCGATATAGGTTTTGAAATTTTCACTAATAAAGCGATAAAATAGAATTCCCAAAATATACTGCTTGAAGTCCCAACCATCTACTGCACCACGAACTTCATCAGCAATTTTCCATATCTTTCTATGTAGCTCTTGCCTTTGTACCTGTTCTGACATCATATTTCCTCATTAACTTTTTATTCTTCTTATTATATCATTTTTCTCATTATTTAATTCCGTTAGAGTAAATTTATCAAGAGTTTTTATCAAGCTAACTATCATCTTATTGATTACCAATCAAAAATCTACTTAGGCCTCAACAATAAAATTGAAACTACTAATCATTAGATAAACTATCTTAAATCGATTTACAAGCATAAAAAAGAACATCCCGAAGGATGTTCCATGTAAATATAGCAACTCTCTCGAATTAAAATTTACTAAATTGTGATGCTTTACGAACTTTCTTGAGACCTGATTTTGGGAGATTTCTTCGCTTTCAACCAAGGACTAAATAAAATGGGCGACCAAGCGCTCCCTTCTAAAATTCACCCTGAACATTTTATATTTGCTGGGGTGCACGGTGGACAGGAAGTGATGAAGTTGATTGGAGAGTACGGACAACTAACTTATCAAAAAATCTTTATCAGTCTAGATGCTGAAAAACCAGTCATTCCTGATGCTGATACAAAAATTTCTATGGCAGGTGATACAGCTACTCTCATGTCCGATCCAAGCCTTGATATCAAGATGTATGGCATGCACTAGTTCAAGATGAAAAAAGGTAGACTTCGCATCAAATTAGGTGTCTTTTTCCCAGGAGCAGCTCCAAGCGAGATGGTACTCGGTCACCACGAACACCTAGCAGTTGAATTTTTCAATTCCCTCACGATTGCCTATCAAAACAAAACATTTAAGGGCAAACTACTCAACACCCTCTTAAAATTCAAGTAAACAAAAACGGGTGACTGAACAATTTAGCCTTTGAAATCTAGGATTATAAAACCACTCGTAAACTACTAATCTATAACCGATACAAAAAGGATAACATTGCTCTTAGAATGCTATCCTTTTTTGTTTATCCTCGTCCGCCAGGGGCTGGACCGCCAGGACCACCATTTCCTTGAGGGCCTCCATTTGGTCCACCGCCTCCAGGCATAGAGTTGACGATTTCCGTTTGTTTTTCACCGTTGAGATAGATATCACCGCCTGTGTAGGTCGCTGTTCCATCAAAGTCAAAACCTGTTTGACCAATCATTTTAATGGTTCCACCTGTAACCGTGATATCCCCGTTTGAGTCGATTGGATCTGTATCCCCTTGACCAACTTCTACTGTCAGGTTCCCACCGTTCATGGTGAAGAAGATTTCACTCTGTTGGGCATTTTTATTAGCTGCATTGACTCCATCATCTGTCGCATAGACATTGATATCGCCGTCGTTTATGGTGATAGATTTTCCTTCTATCCCTTCTGTTGAATTCTTAACGGTATAGGTACCGCTATCAATCACTAGGTTACCAGAAGCGTGAATTCCATCATCTCCTGCTGTGACTGTTATGGTATTGTTAGCCAAATACATATTGCCGACAGTCATATCGTCATCATTGTCGACCTTGACCCCATCTTCTTTGGCGTCGATAGTCATGGTCGTACCAGTGATGTTGAGTTCATCATTGACATTAAAGGCATCGCCAACTGCTGTGATGTTATAGGTTCCACCCGTGATGTGAAGGGTGTCGTTAGCCTTGATACCATTGTTTTTCTTGCCATCTACATTGAGAGTTCCTTTCCCGTTGATGGTCAAATCCACCTTAGAAAAGAGAGCTGCATCTGCTTTTTCGTCGCTGTTAGAGCTTGAGTCAGAGAGACTGTTGGTGGTTCCCTCTGCTAGAGTCAAGTAGACGTGGCCGGCTGATGTCGCAGATATCGCTGCATTGGTATTGGTCATGGTCGCACCTTTTAGGACTAGATGAACATCTGCCGACTCATCTGCCTCGACCTTGATCTGCACTCCGTCAGACTGACCTGAAATCACATAGGTTCCAGATTTTGTAATGGTCACTGTTGATTCAGAGACTGTCACCCCATCTCCAGAGACGTTTGCTGATGAGCCAGATAGTTCAATCTTAGAAGCTGTACTTTCATCATAAGAAGTATCATAGTCCTTCTCTGTAAAATAGGAAGATTGGTTTGTCTTTGTTGCAGTTGTTGTGTCACTATTTGTCGTTGCATTGGTATTAGATGTAGTTGTTGACTGGGCACATGCTGCCAGCAGCACCATTGCCGTTAAACTCGTTGCGAGTAGGGTCCATTTTTTTGATTTCATACCTTTTTCCTCTCCTTCGTATGATATAGCTAGACAGTCTACAGAAGATTCCTGAAACGAAACTAAAACTTTTCTGAAAGTTTCCTTAAATTTAGTTTCGCTTAGTATTCTTTTGAAAGGGCTACTAGAAACAATTTGAGAGTACTAAAATGCATTAATAGTTTTTAAAAGCAACATCCCTCAGTGCGATGTTTCCTTGACTAAAAAAGCCAAAAAGAAGAAAAATCTATAAGACTAAAGCTCATAAAAAGAACAGCCGAGGCTGTTCTTTTTAGTTTTCTTTTACTGGGATTTCCTTGATAACACGCGCAGGATTCCCACCTAGGACAACATTGTCTCCAAAGGACTTGGTGATCACGGCCCCTGCTCCAGCGACTACGTTATTTCCTAGTGTCACTCCAGGAAGGACGATGACGCCACCTCCAGCCCAGAAATTATCTCCAATGGTGATGGGCTTGCCGTATTCGACCCCTGAATTGCGTTCATGAGGATCCAGTGGATGGAGTGGGGTTAAAAACTGACAGTTGGGGCCAAGCATGGCATTGTCCCCGATGCGAATCGGACAAACATCCAGCATGGTCAAGTTCCAATTAGAATAAAAATTTTCCCCTAGATGGATGTTGACCCCATAATCGACCACCAAGCGTGGATTGACATAGAGATTTTGCCCAGTTGAGCCAAACCAAGTCTTGATAATATCCGCTCCCTTCAAGGGATCTTCTTCCTTGTTAAAGGCAGCCTGTTTCTGACGTGCTGTCTGAGCCAAGGCCCGTAACTCTGGGTCAAATGGATGATAGAGGTCTCCTGCTATCATTTTCTGGTATTCACTGGTCATCTTAACACCTCATACTTACTTTGGACCCATCATATCAAAAAGCCTTTGAAAGGTCAAGAATAGCCTGCTTTCTGGACTCTCGAAACTAATTCCCTCCCAAGTCAAAACAACTTGCTTGACAAAATGTTGACTTCATGGTTTAATATACCCCATAAGGGTATATTTGGAGGTGCCTATGTTTCACTTATTTACAAAAATCGACAGTATTTCTACCAGCGAGTTAGAAGCTAAACTCAAGGAACCGATTCAACTACTGGATGTTCGGACGCCTACGGAATTTCACAGAGGTCATATCAAAAATGCCAAGAATGTTCCTTTAACTGAAATCGGTTCTTACACACCTGCGACAAAAGAAACACTTTATGTCATTTGTCATTCTGGTGTGCGAAGCAAACTAGCCGCTAAAAAGCTTAAGAAAAAAGGCTACGATGTCATCAATGTCCGAGGCGGTATGAGCGCTTGGACAGGCAAGGTCATCTAGAAGTATAAAGGAGAAAGTCAATGAAAATTATCATTGTCGGAGGAGTTGCAGGCGGTATGTCAGCAGCAACCCGCCTCAGACGTCTCATGGAAGACGCTGAAATCACTATTTTTGAGAAAGGTCCCTTTGTTTCCTTTGCAAACTGCGGACTTCCTTACTATGTTTCAGGAGAAATTGCAAACCGTGATAGTTTATTGGTTCAAACTCCTGAAAGTCTCAAGGCACGCTTTAATCTGGATGTTCGTCCTTTCCATGAGGTCATCAGCATTTCGCCAGCAGAACACACTGTGACGGTGCGGCACGATGGGCAGGAATTCACAGAAAGCTACGACAAGCTGATCCTCTCTCCAGGAGCTAAACCGTTTGTTCCTGCCATTGAAGGTTTGGCAGAAGCTAATAATGCCTACACGCTTCGCAATGTTCCCGATCTCGATGAAATTATGGCGGCCTTGGACAATCATCCAAAAGAAGCTGTCGTCATCGGTGCAGGCTTTATCGGGCTTGAAATGGCTGAAAATCTGGCGAAACGGGGCTTGCAAGTCACCATCGTGGAGAAAGCACTTCATGTCTTGCCACCATTAGATCACGAAATGGCGGCCTTTGTCCAAGCAGAATTGGTCAAAAACGGCATCCGCGTTATCACTTCCCAGTCTGCGACTCGATTTGAAGGCCAGGGAAAAGTCATCGTTCTCGAAAACGGTCAAAAGATCACTTCTGACCTCACCATCCTTTCTGTCGGTGTTGAACCTGAAAATGGACTGGCTAAGGCTGCGGGGATTGAACTGGGACTACGTGGCGGTATCTTAGTCGACGAACACTACGAAACCAGTCAAAAAGATATTTTTGCGGTTGGGGATGCCATCGTCGTCAAGCAAGAGATTACAGGCCAAGATGCCCTCATCTCTCTAGCCTCTCCTGCCAACCGTCAAGGACGCCAAGTGGCGGACGTCATCGCAGGACTCGGTCGTACAAACAAGGGCAGCATCGGCACTGCTATCGTTCGTGCCTTTGACATGACCGCTGCTTCGACTGGTCTCAGCGAGCGTACTCTTCGTACCAACCAAATCCCATATAAAGCCCTTCATGTCAGTGGAAAAGACCACGCTGGTTATTATCCAGGCGCTACTGATATGACCTTGAAACTCCTCTTTGACCCAACCACTGGAAAAATCTACGGTGCCCAAGGAGTTGGGAAGAAAGGTGTTGATAAGCGAATCGATATCCTGGCAACTGCTATCAAGGGAAATCTCACTGTCTTTGACTTACCAGAATTGGAGTTCACCTATGCACCACCATTTGGCTCTGCTAAGGATCCCGTCAACATGCTAGGCTACGCGGCCTTGAACCTAATCGAAGGTTTAAGCGACAATATTCAATGGTACCAACTAGAAGACGAACTGGACAAGGGCAAGAAATTCCTAGATGTACGGACAAGTGGCGAATTCCAAAGCGGTAGACTCAAAGTCGATACCATCCACATCCCCCTAAACGAACTACGGGAACGCTTGGACGAACTGGATAAGAACCAAGCCTATATCGTCAGCTGCCACAGCGGTTTGCGTAGCTATATCGCAGAGCGTATCCTCAAACAAGCAGGATTTACCATCCAAAACCTTGACGGCGCTTATTCCCTATACAAAATGGCTAAACCAGAAGGAGTTGAATATGGAAACTAGTATCAGCATGGCTGACTTTTATGAAAAATACCAACATGAAAATCTAAATCTTATCGATGTACGTGAAGTACATGAATTCCAAGCAGGACATGCACCAGGTGCAAAAAATCTGCCTTTAAGTACCTTGGAGCAAGGCTACAAAGAACTCAAACCTGACCATGAATACCATGTCATCTGTCAAGGTGGAGTACGTTCTGCATCTGCCTGTCAATTTCTCAGCGCCCAAGGTCTCACCGTTATCAACGTAGAAGGTGGTATGAATGCTTGGCCCGGTCAAGTAAAATAAGCAAAAGAAGCTGAGCAACAACTCAATTTCAGGAGAAAATGAAGTAATACTCAATGAAAATCAAAGTGCAAACTAGGAAGCTAGCTGCAGGCTGTACTTGAGTACGGCAAGGTGAAGCTGACGTGGTTTGAATTTGATTTTCGAAGAGTATAAATCTCCCCACAATAAAACGCATACTATCAAGGTTTTTCAACACCTGATAGTATGCGTTCTTTTATTTTAAAGACTTTTTCCAGCCTCTCTTGATTCACATTAAACTATTCTATCTGATAGTAGGTATGCCTTTGCAACTATCGTCTCAAAAAATTAGTTCATTTCCGTTTAATCAAGTAGCGGATGGCCTTTTCTAGGCGTTCCTTTTGAGCCTCGGGATCATCTAGTGGTTGGTTGATGCAGGCGGTGAGATTTTCCGTAATCATCATCTCAATCACGCGCTCAACACTCGATTTCACTGCTGTCAATTGCGTCACAATATCAGCGCAGTCACGATCTTCTTCAATCATCTTTTGAATCCCACGCAACTGGCCCTCTGAACGTTTCAAGCGTGTTATATACTTTGAGTTTGTCATTTCTTTTTCCTTGCTCGATTTTTCTTCATTATATCTCGAATAAGGGGCTTTGTCAAAATTCTCATCCCATCTGTCTTTGTAGGAACTTATCTCATATCTGTGTTTTCATGATATAATAGTAAAAAACTGTTCAGAATGGACGTGCTTATGAATTCTATCTATGGTAGCTGTGAGGCCTATTTACCCACCATCTTGCAAACCTTTATTCAAGACATAGAAGAGGCCGCAGCCAATTACAAAAAAGAAACCAACCTCAAACTATATGAGCATTTGCATGCGCGCATCAAAACAGAAAAAAGCATGCGTGAAAAATGCCAACGCAAGGGCTTTCCTCAGACAAGTCAATCCGCTCTTAAAGAAATACGAGATGCTATTGGCGTTCGAATTATCACAGGCTTTACAGATGATATCTACCGCATCGTAGAGTATATTCGCCAGATGCCAAGCATCCATATTTTCAAAGAGAAAGACTATATCCGTCAGGTCAAACCCAACGGCTACCGTTCCTATCATCTGATTCTAGAGGTGACCACTCCCTACCCAGACTGTCTGGGAAATGATCAGGGTACCTATTTTATCGAGATTCAACTGCGCACAATTGCCATGGATTCCTGGGCTAGCCTCGAACACCAGATGAAATACAAGAAAAACATCCAAAATCCTGAGCGAATCACGCGCGAGCTCAAACGCTGTGCCGATGAGCTTGCTTCTTGTGACTTGACCATGCAGACCATCCGTGATTTGATTCAGCGCTCTGATCAAGACTAAGGAGAACCTATGAAAATCCTACTTGCCGAAGATGAAACCCAACTAAACCGTGTTATCACTGTTGCGTTAGAACGCGAAGGCTACAGCGTTGATTCTGTTTTTAACGGACAAGACGCTGTCGAAAAGGCTAAATCTAACCACTATCACCTCATGATTTTTGACATTATGATGCCAATTAAAACTGGAATCGAAGCCCTCAAAGAAATTCGCCAGGCAGGCAATACGACTCACGTTATCATGTTGACAGCCATGGCCGAAGTGGACGACCGCGTAACCGGACTCGATGCAGGTGCTGACGACTACTTGACCAAACCCTTCTCTCTCAAAGAACTTCTGGCCAGACTCCGTTCTACTGCCCGCCGTCTGGAGGACTATACCCCAGATACAATCCAATTAGGAAATACCCGCTTGGATATTGACGAACAAGAATTAGCTGCTACAAACAGCATTCGTTTGGGGAAAAAGGAGACCCAACTCTTGACTCTCCTCATCCAGCACGCTAACCAACCCCTCAGTTGTCAACAACTTCTAGAGCAGGTTTGGCCAGACGAGCTGGAAGAACAGGATCACGAGCTCGTCTTTCTCTATATCTCCTACCTACGCCAAAAACTCCAAAGTGTCCAGTCTAGCTTACAAATACTTGGGGCTGCAGAAGGACCCTTCCAATTGACAGGAGGTGACTAGATGTTTCGAAAACTTCGTATCAAATTTATCGCAACGGCCACTCTTGCCATTGCTCTGATTCTAACCTTCTTTCTAGTCTTGATGAATAGTATCGTCTACACTCAGACGGAGGGTAACATCCACACCGTCCTCTCTATCTTAACCAAGAATGAGGGCGAACTTCCTATTACAGACGAAATCAAGGAAAGTCTGACTGAGAAAAATATCCAAGAAGGAATTGTCTACAATTTTCAATACTTCTCCGTCAGAGAAAAGGAAAATGACTACGCCATCTCCCTCACAAATGTCCAGTCCTTAACTGAGGCTGAAGTCAAAAGTTTTCTCCCGAACATCCTCAAAAAGCAAGAAACTTATGGTTCTATTACTCATAAGGGACGCTATTTTACCTACCAAGTGAGCCAATCTACGACTGGGAAACTACTGGTCTTCTTTGAGACGACTAACTATATCCGAGAACGAGATACCTTACTTCAGGTCTCTATCTGGCTGGCCTTGGCTAGCTTACTCCTCCTCATACTGCTCTTCACCTTGATTTCAGGGATTGTCATTCGTCCTTTTATCAAAAACTATGAAAAACAACGGATGTTTATCACCAATGCAGGGCACGAACTCAAAACGCCTCTAGCCATCATTTCGGCCAATACCGAACTACAGGAGTTAATGGAGGGAGAGACTGAGTGGAGTATTAGCACTAAAGAACAGACGGAACGACTCAACCACCTGATTGGAAGACTCATCCGACTTGCTCGGCTCGAGGAGCAAGAGGATATCAAACTAGCTCCTCAAAATATCTCCGTTATCGCTGAAAAGGTTGCCTCAGATTTTGCTCCTCTCTTTACCAAAGAAGATAAAAAATTTGAAAGTTCTATTGAAGCAGACGTTGTAGAAAAAGTAGCCCAAGAAGAATTTTATGAGCTTCTTAGCATCCTTCTTGACAATGCCCGAAAATACTGCGATCCCGCTGGAGCGATTCGCTTGACGCTCCAACGCAAAAATTACCTACTACGCAAACGAACTTGCATCACTATTTCTAATGATTATAAGGATGGACAAGCAGTTAATATTAAGCGTTTCTTTGATCGCTTTTATCGTGCAGAGACCTCTCACAACAACCAAACCATATCTGGACACGGAATTGGTCTCTCTATGGCTCAGCATCTCGTTAGCCTATTTAGAGGTAAAATATTTGTCACCTACAAAAAACAGGTGATTACCTTTACAGTCTGGTTATAGCTATAGCTCTTTTACTCTTTATCATTTCATAAAAAGCGAACAAGTTCGCATTCTAAAAACAGAATACGAGCTTGTCCGCCTTTTTCTATGTCTCTAAAATAAATAATGTGTTTTCCTCGTCTCATCGTGCCAAGCGAATGCGGGTCACAATCCCATCTGGGTCTACAAGATCCAGTTCACTCGAATTTAGCCACTTGATTGGTGCTTCTAGCTCTTGTGCTTGCTTAACGATGTCCAAGAGTTCTTCCTTGCTTTCGACCTCAAGGACATAGTAGGCCAAGCCTGGTAAGCCTTGCTCACGCGGAGCCAGCCCTTTTCCAGCCCATTCGTTGACAGCCAGGTGGTGATGGTACTTCCCAGCTGCTATCCAACTAGCACTAGGAATGCTAAATTTATCCTCTAGCCCTAACGCCTTTTGATAAAACTGGCTCGCCGCACGACTATCCTTAACCGATAGATGGATATGCCCCATTCTCGTCCCTTCAGCTAGGATAAAGGGATCCACCTTTTCCCCTAACTCATAGATGTCCTGTGCCGCAAGGGCTTCGGTCACACCGATAATACGACCGTCTTCTCGAATATCCCATGAAGACACTGGCTTATCACGGTAGAGTTCAATGCCATTTCCTTCCAAATCCTCTAGATAAATGGCCTCACTGTATCCATGATCCGCACCCCCGACCAGAGGAATCCGCAGGTCACTTAGGTGCTTCAAGACATCTGCCAAGGCTTTTCGTGTCGGCAACAAAATCGCCAGATGGTAGAGTCCATAATATTCCCTTACTTCCCCTGTCTTTTCTGCCTGAATCAAGTGAACCAAGGCTTTTCGACCAAGTCCCAAAATCGCTTCTGTCTCTGTTTGGGATAAAATCTCCAAGCCAATAATCTGGTGATAAAAAGCCGTTTGACTTGTCAAGTCCTTGACATTTAAAACCGCCTCTGCTAGGTAAATGTGGCTTTGGTATGCATAAGTCATAGGGTGTCTCCTTTCGCCTGTTGTAACTTTGTTAATTACATCAATTATACACTATTGAAATAAAATGTCAACGAAGACAACTCAAAAGAGCTGGAAACCAGCTCTTCTTTTTATTTTACAACAAGCTCGTAGCGAGTTTTGCTGGTAAAAGTTTCCCCTGCTTTGAGAATGACTTGGTCTTTGAGGTCACTGTGAATGGCATCTGGTAAAGCTTGCGCTTCAAGGGCAATCCCATTGTGCTGTACCATTGGTTGGCCTCCGATGAGCACACTCTCATCCACAAAGTTTGCTGTGTAGACCACAAAGCAAGGGGCCTCTGTCTTGAACAGCAGGAAACGACCTGAGTTCTGATCATAAAGGAAACCAGCATTGTCATGACCGGCAGGGAGGGCAAATGGGTGATCTAAACCAGATACCAACTGGATTTGCTCATCTTCCTCTGCAAAGATATCCTTCAACAAAGCACCATTGTAGATATGTTTAACCACATCACGAGTAGCATCTGGAGTCTTAGCCGGAACACCGTCCGGAGCGATTAGGTAAATGCCCTCCGTATTTAGCTGGAAGACATGGCGGTCAACTGTCTGCGTGAAATCACCAGACAAGTTGAAGTAGCTGTGATTAGTTGGATTGACCAGCGTATCCTGATCTGTCGTCACCTTATAGCTGACTTCGTAGGCACCAGTTTCTTCCAAGTAGTAGCTGATCCAGATCTTGAGATTACCAGGAAATCCTCCTGTCCCGTCTGTACGCTCGGTGTAGAGGGTCAAGCCATGGTCGCTCACCTCGACCAATTCAAACAAGCTCGCAGCCCAACCTGTTGAACCACTGTGGTTACAGTTGCTAGCGTTGTTGACTTCAAGATTATAGGTCTGACCATTGAGCTCAAATGTTGCACCTGCAATACGGCCCGCTACAGGACCTACACTTACTCCATGCTTGGGACTATTGCCTACATAGCTATCAAAATCATCAAAGCCCAAAATCACATTGGCAAAATTCCCAGCCTTGTCAGGCGTGACATAGCGCAAGATGGTCGCACCATAAGTCATAACTTCAAGCTGGTAACCACCATCAGTCTCAAAGCGATAGGCCAAGACATCCTTGCCCTCATGATTTCCAAATACACGTTCTGTGTATGCTTTCATTCTTCTCTCCTTTGATCCATTTCTCTCAAGTAAACAAACCATAGAAAGTGTAGTCACCATCTATGGTTGTAGTTTCTATTTTCAGAATCCTTTGTCAGAAAACCTTAAGTATCTTCTTAACAAAAAGGAATTCTTCTATTCTTGTTTTTATGCTTCTACACGTTCAGTCCATGAAGTCGCTGTTGTTTGGAGAACTTTGTTGAGTTCATCAATGTTCTCAAATCCAGTTGTGCGTAGCCATTCACGAGCTGCTGCTTCACCGTCTTTGATGTAGGCTTCAACTGATCCAGCCCATGT